>JAYSSG010000091.1:0-30822 GCA_043720655.1 Candidatus Altimarinota bacterium | reverse complement strand
TTTTTTCTTATTTATTGGACGAATCGTAGAAATCACTCACGGTATGAAATATACATGGTGACTCTGGATATGGACAACATTATTTGTTTGAGGGGTATTGATGTTTTTTTCAACATGACCTACAATAGGATGAAGTGGTTTTGCGATGGCACTGCTATCAATATATACACTTGATTTCTATCGAAGATGAAATCCCGAATACAAATGAGGACTGATGTTGATTGCTCTCAATATAGGATTAGGATTCTATGGAAATATCAGTCTTCTCTGACATCTCTCAGGAGCTATTGCGGGGTTTTTATACGGAATCGTCGTCAAGAAATAATATTTTGCTAATAAAACAGAGATCACTATACTTTCTATAATATCTTTTTTTATGAAAAAAATACTTCTCTTTCTCGTTTCTAGTTTTCTTCTCACTAGCTGTGTCTCTCAATCCATCCCAATTACTACTCAGTACCGTGAAGATGTTCCTGCAGTAACAGGAGAAGATTTCTCCATTATAGTTCTTCCTGATACACAGCTTGAAGTACAAGATTTCCCAAAAGTATTTATGAGTCAGATAGACTGGATTGTCCAAAACACACAAAAACTGAATATAAAAACAGTAGTACATGTCGGAGATCAAGTGCAGGTAGCAACCGATGAAAGGCAGTGGAAAACTTTTGATGCAGGCATAAAAAAACTGGACACAGAAAATATGCCCGTATTACTCGCTCTCGGAAATCATGACCACCCTTCTACGCTCTATGATAAGTACTTCCCTATTTCACGTTATAGTACACAGAGCTGGTGGGGCGGACAAATGGGTAAAGATACTGACAATAAATACATTTTACTGACACTTGCTTGAGAAAAATATATTTTTATAAGCCTCGATTTTTGTCCAACAAAAGAAGAAATCAAATGGTGAAATGAGATTTTAGAGAAATATCCTGACCATAGAGCCCTACTCTCAACACACGCCTTTCTCGACAAAGATGCTGGGAGAAATCCACATGTTTGCACAGACACAAACTATATTTGGGATGACTTTGTGAAACTCCATAAAAATCTCCAACTTGTCGTGTCTGGTCATGTCCATTCAGAAAGTCGCAGAATAGACAAAAATCTGGCAGACAATGATGTCTATCAGATGCTAGCTGATTTCCAAGAAGAAAGTAATGGAGGAAATGGATGGCTCCGTATTCTCACGTTTTCACCAAAAAATAATCGCATCAATGTGACAACATACTCCCCTTCTCTTTTTGAATTTCAAAGAGATGCAGAGAGTGAGTTTGAGCTTGAATACCCTACGAAATAATTAAGAAGAAAGTCCGGCATTGGTCATCATTTCTATCACACTCTCTACTGCTTCATCAACAGTAACATCATTGTAATCGTACATAATGTCAGAACATTCCTTGAAAAGCTCGTAGTATTCATCTTCTTTGAGTCGTTCTTCTGCTATTTCGTTCACATCAGAACGTTTTTTGAGGCGTGTCAGCAGTGTATCAGTATCGACTTCGAGATAAATACTTAAAAACGACACATTGTTTTGGAAACACCATTTTCGAAGAGCTACCAGCCCCATAATTTCGGATTGAATGATACCTGTTTGAGTCGGGGCCGGAATGCCATAAAAAGATCTATTTGATTTACGGAAGTAAGACTCAATAATTTCATTGTGTTTAAATTTTTCTTGAAACGCTTCCTCAGTCACAAAAAAATACCCTTGTTCACCAGGATATCGAGGCTGTCGAGTAGTATAGTTGGCAGTTTTTTCAAGCCCTAATCGTTGATTAAGGGCATTTAAGAGAGTGCTTTTCCCACTCCCCCCACGACCATTAATATGAAGTATATAGTCAATCATAGGAGGATTATAAGAATTTTTATTTATTTTCTACCCTCCTCTCTTTCTCTCATGCTCCTTGAGTCGCTTCTTTCTGAGACGGACTTTAGTTGGTGTGATTTCGACATATTCATCTCCTCCTACATAATCAAGCGCATCTTCAAGAGTCATAACACGAGGTGGCGTGAGACGCATCGCCTCATCAGTACCAGAGGCTCGCATATTCGTAAGTTGTTTATTTTTTGTCACATTCACGACAAGATCAGAACCTTTAAGATGTTCTCCGACAATCATACCCTCATAGACTTCAGTCTGTGGTTCGATGAAGATAGGTCCACGTTCTTGGAGATTGAAGAGTGAAAATGTCATAGCAGTACCATCTCAGGCAGAGATCATAGATCCCACCTCTCGCTTATTGAGATCGCCCCCGTATGGAGCGTATTTATCAAATGCACTCGCAAGAATACCTTCTCCCCGGGTCATGGTTGTAAATTCTCGTCGGAAACCAAGAAGTCCTCGTGTTGGAATGAAGAATTCAAGGGTTGTAAGACCTCTCTCGCTCTTCATATCCTGCATAATTCCTTTTCTCTTACCCATTTGCTCAATAACGGAACCTGCTGATTCATCAGGTACATTGATAACACACTTCTCAAATGGTTCCATTTTCACTCCATTTTCTTCATGGAAGATAACTTCTGGGGCACCGACTTGGAGTTCAAATTTTTCTCGACGCATGGTTTCGATCAATACTGCAAGATGGAGCTCTCCACGACCTGCCACGACAAATGAGCCATCATCTTTGAATTCAACCTTAAGACCCACATTCATCTCGAGCTCACGGTCAAGTCGATCACGGATATGACGAGAGGTGACATAATCGCCTTCTCTTCCCGCAAACGGAGAGTCATTGACGAAGAATTGCATCTTCAGAGTAGGAGGATCAATATGGATAGGTGGAAGAGCCACGGTTGCTTCGTCCATTGTAATCGTCTCGCCTACATAAATATCAGGAATACCCGCTATAGAAACAATATCTCCCGCAATACCTTCTGGTACTTCTGCCTTTGCAAGCCCAAGAGAAGTAGTTATTTTACTGATTTTACCTTTTCGTTTGACACCATCATTTCCGATGATAAATACATTAGCCCCAGTTTTGACGACACCATCTGCGATACGTCCAATACCCTGTCGACCCATAAATGAGTCATAGGAGAGATTTGCGACTTGCATACAAAATGGCTTTGTTTCATCATTTTCTCGTGGTTGTACTGTTTCGAGGATAAGATCAAACAAAGGTTGAAGGTTGCTTGATTCATCAGCAATCTCGCGCTTTGCGACACCATCTCGAGCAATAGTATAAATATGAGCAAAATCACATTGCTCATCAGTCGCACCGAGCTGTACAAAGAGATCAAAGACAGAATCAAGGACATAATCAGGACGTGATGTTGGTTTATCAATTTTATTGATAACCACTATTGGTCTGAGACCAAGCTCAAGAGATTTACGAAGTACAAATCGAGTCTGTGGCATAGGTCCCTCATACGCATCGACAAGCAAGAGAACAGAATCAGCCATTCGAAGAACACGCTCTACTTCTGAACCAAAGTCAGCATGTCATGGAGTATCTACGATATTTACCTTTGTATCACCGATTTGAATCGCTGTATTTTTTGCATAAATAGTAATGCCTCGTTCTTTTTCTTGGTCATTACTGTCCATGACACACACCTCAACGGCTTGATTGTCACGGAAGGCACCTCCTTGTTTGAGGAGAGCATCAACGAGGGTTGTTTTACCATGATCGACGTGGGCGATGATGGCAATTGTCAGGTATTTCATAGAAGAAAGTTAAAAATTCGAAATATTATTTAGTAACAGGTTGAGTATCTTGTTTATATGCCTCGGAACATCCGCTATAGAGAGCAATATCTTTAAGTGCGCGGGTACCAGTGACACGCCCTGTGAGGTAGGCAGGAATCTTCTCGACACTCTTCCCATCAGTACCGATAGAAAGTGAAGTGAGCTTTGTGAGTTTATCAAAAGGAGTCAGATCAGAAATCACCATTGCTTCTGTCTCTGTATTAAAATCATTGATAATCTTTAAAGAAGTAGCATCGTCAGATGGTATAGCTTCTCGAATTGATTTGATGGAGGCCCGTACTTTTTCTAGTTCACCATTGAAGAGATCTATTTGAGCAAGCTCTGGAAGAGCTTTGATTGATTCTTCATTGAACTGCCATGTTGGATAGCTTGTGATACCTCTCTCTGTGCATTCTTGTACCTGTGTGTTTCATTTTACACATTCGAAATAGGGCATATTCTTTGCAGATCGTCCAAACATTTTCTTTTGTTCTGCACAATGTGGACACCAAGAAGCACCAAACATAACTACCTTTTTTTCAGCAAGACAAGCAGTAAGATTGGTATAATCACCCGATGTAGTGCATGAAGTAAGGAAAAGACCTACAAATAAGAAAAAAATGATTTTTTTCATAGAAATAAGAATAGAGATAAAAATTAAACAGGACACGTACCACACGAACCACCCGTACACGAACCGCAACCCGATGATCATGATTCTCCAGTTCAAAAAAGAGAAATCATCAAATTATTTAATTCATCTTGCTCTGGAACCATACCCTCAAATATCATATCACGGAAATCAATGCTGGATTCTTCTATACATAATGCAGGCTCTGTTGTAATATGAAGCGATTCTCGGTATTCTGGTGTATCATGTCGCTCAAGTGTCGATCAGGGGAGGAGTCCAAGTTCCTCAAGAGAGTGCTGTACACGAGAGAAAAGTAATTCAGCATCAGACCCCTGTCACACAATTCGAATTAACATAAGAATTATTCAGCTTTTGGAGCTTCGGCTGCTTCACCTTCTCATTCTTTCTTTTCAGTGAGGACCTCTACCTCAGCTGCTGCTACCTCCTCGACATACTCTTGGAATGCAGAAGCAAGTACAATAGCATCAGTATCTTCATGATGAAGGATTTCAATTTTTGTACGATCAAGAGTCAAATCAGAGATATGAATGATATCACCTGGATTCACAAGAGCAGAAATATCAACTTCGATGTCAGTCGGAATATCTGATGGAAGACATTTTACTTCAATATCCTGGAGAATATGCTCAATAATAGCACCATCTCGAGCTGCTGGACTATTACCAATGAGCTTCACTGGAACCGTTACGTGGAGTTTTTCAGAAGCAACAATCGCATAGAAATCAACATGCACAAAATCACCACTCACTGGATGTACTTGGACATCATGGATGAGTACTGGGTGTTTTTTACCATCAAGAACGAGATCAATAATATGAGAGAAGCCTGATGCGCGGAAAACACGTAAAAGATCGGATGTATCAACGAGAATTGGTGCACTTGCTAGTTTTTTACCATAAACAACAGCTGGCACAGATCCGCCACGATTGGCAGTTCCACGGACTTCACGGAGATCAGCTTTTGGATCACGTGCAGTAGCTGCGAGAGACAAATGAGACATACAAAAAGGAAAGTAAATAGATTGCGGGAATTATAGCGATACTTCTAATAAGTCAATTTTTATAAGAGAAATTTTGTTTTTCTTTCTGAAAAAGCTTCTTGAAAAGAAATAGCCACCCTTTTATGGAAAGAATCAGAGCGCCTGTTTACAATAAAAATTTGCTCATACGAAAAGTTTTCATACAATCCATTTCACGTGGTGAGTTACCCAAGTGGTTGAAGGGGCGGGATTGCTAATCCTGTAGGGTGACGAAAGTCGCCGCGAGGGTTCGAACCCCTCACTCACCACCATGAATGACATCAAAAATCTCCTCCGAAAGCGAGGGGATTTTTTATGGCAATTTTATCTGGATGAGTGAGGGGTGAGAATCGAGTATGAGAAGTGACTTTCGTCACTTCGAAAATGAGAGAGCCGGGTCGCTGGCGGAGAAGCGACGGAATCCCTCACTCACCACCATGTTAAAATATAAAAAATACCTACATTTTGTAGGTATTTTTTATTCTCTTTCCTCTTCTTGAGATTCATCTTCAATTTCTTCTCCAATAACACCAAACCCATCCCCAATAGCCTGATCATCAAATCAGATATCAACAAGGTTCTCGGATTCAATTTTTTTGTTTTCCAAAAATGCAATAATCCTCTCAACAGAAGAAGTATCGAGATCATCTCAAAACATATCAGCATAATCACGAATTTCAATCGGTGCATGGCGGAATATGTTCCAATAGACAAGCCCTATTTCAGCAAAGCGATTCACAAGAAGATTATTAAGTAACACCAGGAGTCGAGCCTCTTCCTTATCAGCCTCTTCGTAGTATGGAATAACCGCAGTAAGGTGAGACTCTATGTCTTGTTCATGAATTCTATTCGCTTTTTTCGTTTCTTCAGCAATGCGCTTTTTTTCAAGAGCGTAGTAGTCATCATCGCATTCAGGAGAAGAAAGAGTCTTTTTCATTGTCATAGAAAAAATTACGCTATAATTCTATTGATTTTCCTACCACACACAAATCGTATGCAATTGACGAAATCACTCCTTCATACTACAGACAGTTATATCCAGCGCTTGCATCGCGGTGGTATCGAGACTGTCGAGAACCTGCTCCTATTTTTCCCCCGAGATCTGGAAAACACAAGTACTGTTCTCGAGAGTTTCGCCTATGTGAATATACAAGAGAAAAACACCATCAAGGTCACGCTCGTCAATATCCTCCGTGAAAAAACAAAGTATCAGAAAAATCTCACAAAATTTGTCATATCAGATACCAATGGCATGCTCACAGAATGTGTTTTCTTTCATACGCCTTTTTTCAAGAAACCAATTCAAATCGGCGATACTATCATCATCCATGGCAAGCCAAAATATGAATATGGAAAGCTCACATTCGTTCAGCCCGATATAGAACCTTTTGACTCTGAGAGACAGGCGTATCTTCCTATTTATATAGAATTACAAGGAATCAATACAAAGTGGTTTCGAGAGAAAATCCCTCTTCTTTTTCCGTATCTCTCACTCCTTCCAGAAGTCCTACCAATAGATACACGAGAGGAGAAAAAACATGCGCCGAGAATTCAAAATATTCAAAATCTCCATGCACCTAAAAATCTCAAAGCCTTTGAGGCTGCAAAACATGAACTCGCTTATGAAGAACTCTTTGAACTGCAATATCGTGCTATTCAGAGAAAAAAAATAATACAGGATGCCAGCCTGGGTCATGTAGAGAGTGTGGCTCTCGATGTGGATTTTATGAAACAGGCGATTTCAGAACTCCCCTTCTGACTGACCAGTCACCAAAAAATTACTCTCTTCGAAGTACTCAAAGATATGGAGAAGGACATTTGTATGCAGCGACTTTTGCAAGGCGATGTATGAACAGGGAAAACAATTGTTGCTTTCCTCTCTATGCTTCATTGGATCAAATGAGGTGGATGACAAATTGCCTACATGGCTCCCACCACATTGCTCGCAACACAAATCGCGAAAAAACTAGAGACTTTTCTAGCACCTCACAATATCACATCGAAGCTCCTTATCGGAAGTCTCAAGACAAAAGATAAAACAGCTATAAAATCTGAACTCAAAAATGGCAATATACATATTATCGTTGGTACTCATGCAATTATTCAGGAAGATGTAGAATTTCAAAAACTCAGCTATGTCGTCATCGACGAACAGCATCGTTTTGGCGTCGAACAGCGAGAAAAGCTCACAGAATATGTCTCAAAGCAAATCTCTCAGGAAAATTCGTGAACTGTATGAATAGCACCTCATGTATTGATGATGACAGCCACACCAATACCGAGAACTCTCTCAATGGCTCTCTATGGAAATCAAGATATTTCCATCATTCGAGAATATCCTGCAGAACGAAAAAAAGTCATGACAAAAATTGTCACAGAAATCCATGTACACGAAGCCTATAAATGGATTGATTCTCAAATAGAAATGGGGTTCCAGGTGTATTGGATATCTCCTCTCGTAAATGAAAGTGAAAAAATAGATGCAGTCTCAGTCCATGAAACAGCAGAAAAACTTGCCATGATTTTTCCTCATAGAAATATAGGAATACTCCATGGAAAAATGAAACCAGAAGAAAAAGATACGATTATGCAGGATTTTCTGGATAAAAAGTATGATATCCTCTCAGCTACATCTGTCATAGAAGTAGGCATCGATAATCCTCAAGCGACGGTCGTCTGCATCGAAGATGCGCACCGTTTTTGACTGTCACAACTTCATCAATTTCGAGGACGCGTTGGACGTGGCGAATGGCAATCATACTGTTACCTCTTAACAGACAAAAATAACTCCGAAAGACTGAAGGCATTAGAGAAAACAAATGATGGATTTGAAATCTCAGAAATTGACATGGAATTACGATGACCAGGAGAGGTGTACGGGGTACGACAATCTGGTATCCCTGACCTAAAGCTCGCCTCCATGACTGATCTTGCAAAAATATACGAAATACGAAATGATATCGAAAAATATCTTCATAAAAAAGAAGAAAAATAAGTATAAAAAATACTCGAAAAATACCTACTCTATTCTGTAGTGTTACTTTGTGATATAAATATGTTTTTTGGAAAGGTATTTTCTCTTTATAGATAATTGGATATAGGAAATTAATAGATATACTTATTTTTGTATCGTTTTTTATTTCTTAATTCCTTTTCTTATGCCAGCTCCAAAGAAGGCGGCAGCTAAAAAAGTGGCTCCAAAGAAAGTTGTCAAAAAAGTAGTTGCAAAAAAGGCAGCTCCTAAGAAGGCAGCTCCTAAGAAAGTAGTTGCAAAGAAAGCAGCTCCAAAGAAGGTGGTCAAGAAGGTAGTTGCCAAGAAAGCAGCTCCTAAAAAGACTGCCAAGAAAGCAGCTCCAAAGAAAAAATAATTATTTTATTTTCTCTCAAAAACATCCGCCTAGGCGGATGTTTTTTATTGCTTTTTGACCCAGAAGAACAAAACACTATACTGGCTGCGCTCTATGAATTATTTTCTTCTCAAATCTGAGCCAAATTGTTACAACATTGATAACCTCAAGAAAGATGCAACGACTTCTTGGACTGGTGTACGAAACTATCAAGCAAGAAATATTCTGCGTGATTCGATGAAGGTGTGAGATATATGCTTCTTCTATCATTCTAATTGTGACATCCCATGAATTGTATGACTGATGCGGGTATCAAGCGAGGCACTTCCTGATATGACTGCTCTCGACGTCATGGATGAGCATTATGATAGCAAAAGTACCCTCGAAAAACCAATATGGATAACACGAAAAATGGATTTTGTAAAAAAATTTGATACTATATCATTGAAAGATATAAAATCTCATTCTCTCTTGTCTGATATGGTTGTGACTCAAAAAGGATCACGACTCTCAGTACAAACGGTCTCAAAGAAACATTTCCAGATACTTACCCAAGGAATAGAGAAATAATACCACCAATGAATACTATCGTTCTCATGACCGCCACAGGCGCTGAAAATCTCGGTGACGAACTCATCACCCTCTGTGAAATACAGAGTCTTCGAAATCAAAATCCAGAGGTAAGAATTACACTCTTTTCTCATGATCCCTCTCGAACATGGAGATTTTTTCGTTCACAAAATCTCTCAGAAACAAATCTCACCATACTTCCCTATTTTCCAACAAATATACGGAAAAATCCCATGAGAAATATAGGATATCTTTTACAGACATTACGTGCATTTTACGCTTCAAGTCATATCTATATCGGTGGTGGTGGACTTCTCTATGGCGCCTCAGAAGAGTGACATTCACCTCTCCATCTCTGGTGGATGCGCGCAATACTTGCGAAAATAATGAGAAAACCTCTTACCTACCTTTCCCTATGAGTCAGCGCAAAAGACAATGAGCTCAAACAATATGCTAAAGGAATTTTTAAAAATGCTACCATCACTGTACGAGATAAAGAAAGTCAGAAAAAAGTATTTTTCCTTTGATATACAGCAAATATACAGGTCGATCCTGTTTTTGAATACAAAGCAAATAAAGAATCCTCTTTGCAACAAAAAGAATGAAAAATCATTGGAGTGGCTCTGAGATGATGATTTGTATCAGATAAAGTCGTAGCAGCCACCATAAGGACATTGCTCCAGAAAGATTACACAGTCTATCTCCTCCCACATTCGCTCCATCCAGATAACATCGCTGCCCATGATGGATATTATTTGCAGAGATTTCTCTTTCCTGGGGTTAAAATAGCACAAACAATAGAGCAAACACTGGCAACCTACACTATTTGTGATGCAATTATTGGAATGAGACTCCATAGCATTATTCTGGCTTCTGTTATGAGAATACCACTTCTCGCTATCAGCTACAGCTCAAAAACGCATGGAATACTGACAGAAATGGGACAATCATTTTTTGATGCAGACGAAGTCACATCAGAAAAGTTAGTTTCTACAGTAGAAAGACTTCTAAAACCATAGGCTCTCATGCAAATACACCAAGAAGATCTCAAAAAACACCTCTTTTCTCTTATTTCTGGAGATAGAATATTTCTACAAGGTCTACCTGGTGCTGGTAAAACAACTTTTACACAAGAGCTCATACGTCACCATTTAGGAGATGAGAATTTAGTGATAGTCTCGCCGACATACACCTACTATCAAAAATATGGTGATAATGTGTACCATTTCGATCTCTATCGAGCTACAACACTCAGCGATATTATGCGTATCGGAGCGGATGAGATATTGGAAGATCCAGATACTATTTGTCTGATAGAATGGCCAGAAATCATCAAAAGTATGGTTCATCCTACTAAAATAATAGACATCACCATAAAGGGTGATAAACGAGATTTTGATATACTTGATGTCAAGACCGAATAATTGACAAGGGCTACAAAAATATTACCATTCCACCACTTTATAACTTTCTTTATGCAAAAATTTCTCCCTGTATCATTAGTGTTGGCTTCAGTATTGCTCGTTTCCTGTGGTCAAAAAAATCTCGACAATATCATCGTCACTGCTGATACACCAATCAAAAATAAAGACCAATCTGCAAAAGTATGTGAACCCGTTATCAAATACATCACGTGTTCTATAGAAAAAGCTCCAGAGGCAGGTAAAGGAAAACTCCAGAATGCTCTCAAAGAAATGCAGAGAAAAATCGACAATGATGAACCAAAAAAAGTAGCACAAGAATGTGATAGTATGATAAAAGTACTCGTTGCAAAAGCTGATGTAGCTTTCAAAAATGGATGTTTCATCGAATCTTCATACGTGATGGAAAAGCCAGCAGAAGATGCACAGCCAGAACCAAAACCAGCAGCCGTTCAATAGTAATGTCTGAATCCATTCAACATATACCAGTTTTATACGAAGAGCTCATTGAGTCTCTTCGTATTTTTGAAACTGGCACCAATGTCATCATTGATTGTACTCTTGGACTTGGAGGTCATGCATCATGAGTCATCAAAAAACTTGGAAAATGAGATATATTTATTGGGCTCGACTGTGACGAAACAAATCTCAAAAGTGCAACAAAAAGAATTTTAGAAGTGATTGAGAAAAAGCCGATACAAGAGCAACCGACTATATTTTGTATACTCAGTAATTTCCGCGATATAAAAAAGGTGGTTGAAAATATAGCATCGTACACATCAATAAATCAGAACAGTGCCCTACATAGAGTATCTAATCTGACGTCTGTGTACGCTGATCTAGGTGTTAGCAGTGTCCATTTTGATACAGCAGAACGTGGTTTTTCTTTTCGTTTTGATGGACCACTTGATATGCGTCTTGATCTAGATAGCCCGATAACAGCAAAGTCTCTCCTTAATTCCCTTGAGTACGATAAAATGGCAGAAATGTTTCGCATATACGGCGATGAGCCAAAAGCAGGATATCTCACAAAAAAAATACTCGAAGCAAGAAAGATAAAACCCATAGAGACTACCAAGAAACTTTCGGATATTATCACAAAAGTATCTCGTGATTCTCTGGCGAGAGTTTTTCAAGCTCTTAGAATCGCTGTCAACGATGAATATGGAGCACTTCGGACTATGCTTACTGATGCACACGATATTTTGACACCCTCAGGGGTACTCTCGATGATAGCCTTTCACTCGGGTGAAGATCGTATTGTAAAGCATTTTTTTCGAGAAAAATCTACACCAGAAAAAGATCCCATCACTGGGCAAGATACAACTCCTTGAACGCTCGAAATACTCACAAAAAAACCCATTACCCCCTCAGCAGAAGAAATAGCAAAAAACCCTCGAGCACGAAGTGCCCTCCTCAGAGTCGCACAAAAAATATAAGTTCTTTGAAATATACTATTTTCTCATACAATAGGCTGATATTTTCAGACACACTGTCACACTCTTATGAATAAATATTTCTCAGAAAATCTCGAAGCTACTTTTCGTTCACTCCGTAAAGAGGCAAGAGAGAAATTAAAAATCTCTTTTTCACGAGCCTATAGTCTCACTGTCATACTCCTCATACTCGTAGGATCTCTCTATGTATGGATACTCAATGCTAATGCAAATAACGGCTATCAGATGACGAGAATAGAGAGTGTGCGACGAGAAAGACAACAAACAAAACATATGTTACGAGCCAAAATAGCAAAGCAAGAATCTGTCAGTGAACTGTATAAAAAAGATGAAAAAATGCGCCCCATAGATCCTGTCGATATTTCCTATATCACTCTTACTCAATAGAAATGCCTGAATCACTCAAACAACTCATCGATGCACTCGCAAAACTCCCAGGCATTGGAGAAAAGACTGCGATGAAACTCGCTTTTTTTATTGTGACAAAAAAAATAGGTCTTCTCAAAGAAATCTCAGAAAGGCTCCTGTTTGTAGAAAAAAATATATCTACTTGCCCTCTCTGTCATGGTCTCAAAGATCGAGAAACAGAAACATGCAAATATTGTAGTAGTGATACACGAGATACTCATACTATCTGTGTCATTGAAGAATATGCAGATCTCCTCGCCATTGAACAAACAGGAGTTTTCAAAGGCCTCTACCATGTCCTAGGAGGCTCACTCTCCCCACTCCATGGGCGATGACCAAAAGAATTGAATTTTAGTTCACTTTTTAGAAGGCTTGATGGTGTAGAGGAGATCATCATAGCTACCAATCCAAATTTTGAATGAGAGGCAACAGCTCTCTACTTACGGGAAAATACACCTCAAAATGTCCGAATTTCACGCCTTTCACGCTGACTCCCAAATGCTGGCTACATCGACTATGTCGATAGTCTGACACTTATGAATGCACTGAAATGACGGCAAGAATATCGATAGATTCTTTACTTCTATAGTTTTTTGACTACATTTTCCTATGAACCTCTCTATCCAAACATGAACCGATAACCCTATACTCAGAGCAGTTGCAAAGCCTCTGAAAAGTACAGAATTGCATGCTCATAGAGTACTCAGTGAGACTATGCTCAATTATATCAAAAACCCTAAACACCATGGGATTTGACTCGCTGCACCTCAAGTCGGTTTCAGTAAAAGAATTATCATCGTATGACTACCGGTAAAAAGAGATGACGACTCATATCCTATCACAGTCATGATCAATCCTGTTATTCTCTCAAAATCAACAGAAACTGATATTGATGAAGAATGATGTCTGAGTCTTCCAGGAGTAACTGGCGACGTCGAGCGACCAATTACAGTAGAAGTCGAATGGATAGATATCAAAGGACGGAAAATGAAGAAAAAAATAGTTGGTTTTGGTGCTCGAGTAATACAGCATGAAGTAGATCACCTCGATTGAATACTTATTTCAGATAAATTCTTGAAATAATCAAAAATATGTGATAAAGTAGTATTCGTATGACAATACCAGACCCTTCTATCACAAAACTCACACAAAAAAATCAAGAGCTTCAAGCAAAGCTCGAGGCGGCTGAACAATGGATCGGAAGAGAATTTTCAGATAGAAAATTGCGTCTCGAAAAGGAGGCAATGATGGATAAAACTCGGATAGATCTCATCGAAACCTCAGAGCATATTGAAACAAGAATCAAAAAATATTTCAGTGATGTCTCGAAGCGTATCGGAGAAGCAAATATGAAGCTCCTCAGAGACTCAGAAATAAACTTTCACCACATTGTCCGCAACAAGGAACTTGATGGTTTTCTCGTCACAAATACCTATCAAAAAATCCTTGAAAATCTCTTTGAAGTAAACATAACAAACTATTTTCGAGAGAAGAATAAGCGCAGCAGGCTCCATCCTGGAAAAAACGATCTCCTCGAGAAAACACTCTACAAGGTTCTGCACCAAAATTTCCAACTTTCTCTGGGCAAGATATATCAAATCCTTGAAAAAATCATGCAAGGATCAGATGCCGACCTTATGCAGCTTTTCGAAGAATCCCTACGAGAACTCCCCGCCTATACCATGCTCTGCGATGCAGACTTTTGGGAAAACTTCTCAGAGAGTATCAATACCGGTGCTTTCGGCGAAAAACGTCATTCGTGAAAAATATCTTTTGAGGATGTCCAAAAGCTCCGCAGTATTATGGTAGGAAATTTCTCAGATGATGGATTTATCAGGAGAATTGCTCGATTTTTTGACTCACAAAAGTAAAAAAACTAGTTCTGCTTTGTTTTCCAAAACTGACATTTATCTCCCCCATTCATGAGATTCATTTTGTTCCAATCACTTGTTTTTCGTGGGAATTTATCATACGTAGTGATGACACCTCCAGAGAGTTTATTTTGTACGAAAATATTTTCTAAATCAGTATAGAGTCAATCGAGATCATCACTCTCAAGACGATTCCCATAAGGTGGATTAGTAACCAGATGAATTCACTCAGGGTATTGAACATCTGTAAGTGATGAGGCTGAGAAAGTAATCGTATCAGCCACGCCTGCATGGCGGGCATTTTCTCGTGCAATATCTACCATATGCCCATCAATATCGCTCCCGAATATTTGATAAGATTGCTGAAATGCTTTTGTTTTTGCTTCTTGTGCCAATTCGTCATGGAGCTCACGAGAACCCCATGGGAATTGGAGATAATCGTATCATCGAGACAATCCAGGGGCAATATTTCGTGCGATCATAGCCGCCTCTATGAGTAGAGTTCCACTACCACACAGGGGGTCATAGAAAGGAGTCTTATATTTCCAACCACTCAAGAGAATCATGGCAGCAGCAAGGGATTCCTTGATAGGAGCTTCTCCTGTTTGACTTCGGTATCATCTCTTATGTAGAGCGGGACCAGAAGTATTGATAAGAATATGTACTTCATCAGCCACAACAAGAATAAATACTTCTATTGGCTGATTAAACATATTTTCGTGCCATTCATCCGTACCTCGTGAAAGACGACGAACAATAGCCTTTTTTGTGATAGATTGCAATGTAGGCGTATGAGACAGTACTGAACGAATACTCGTTGCAGAAACCATCACAGGTGTATTACCGGGTATCCATTGACTCCAGTCAATATTCTCAATACAGGCAAAGAGTCCATCAAACGATGTCAGTGTAATTTTCTCAAGCTCGATATACACACGATTGGCGGTGCGTAACCAGATATTAGACTGTATCATCGTCTTCATGTCTCACGAAAAACCTACCAAACGATCCTGACCATAGGTCACAGGAATCCCCTGACGTTCAAGTTCACTCCGTACCAATCGCTCCACTCATGGAGTACAAGTTGCTAAAAAATTCATATACCCGCATTATAGAAAGAAGTATCGGGAAGGCAAAGAAGATATTTCTTAAGGAATCTGGAGATATTTCTTAAGATCTGCTTCTGGGAGTCCAGGGAAAAGTCTTTGAGCTTTTTCCATATCCAAAGTGTTATTCGTTGTTATAGCTGTTTTTAATTTAGTAATTGCTCTGTTTTGATCTTGGTTGAGTGCAGTTTGATTAAAACTGGAATTGAAGTTAAGGGTTTGTCAGTCAATTGTAACAGTATGATTTTTTCAAGAACCCGTGATTGTTCATATATTACCGTCGATAGTCCGTGGGGTACTTGCCTGAGTACTGTGTACTTCTCATACCTGCTTCGCCTTATCAAGCATCTGACGGAGAGGATCTTTACTTGCTCCTGCCTGAGTAATTACAGTATCAACAAGTGCTTGATGTGAATCAATAGCATCTCAGAGACGTTTATTAGATTTGTCATTATCATTAATAATTTCTGCTAATTGTTTAGCTTCTGGTGTGTTAATCTTCTGAAGAGTCTGTTTAATAGCACTTGCGACTTCTTTTGGATTACGGGAGAGAGCTTCATTTGAAACGCGTTGCATGTTATTATTAAGCTCATCAGCACTTGCGGCAGCATTTCAAACAGATGACTTAAAACTATTTAGATTCCCATCAAACAGATCCGCAGCACTCTTACCGGCGGCATATTCATGTTCACGAACACTATTGTCCAGTACAGTACTCAGCCCCTTCATACCAGCTGGCGTAAGCGCCGCAAAGGCTGGATGTGGCAAAGGTAAATAACTTGGTGAATGGGCGACGAAATTACCCACACTTTCACCCAGAGAAGCGAATGGCTTAAAGGCGGCTTCAGTCACTGGATCATAGCTAGCAGCAACTTTGACCCCCATAAACATAAATACTAGAGCCATCATTGTCAGGATAATATGAGCAAAAACATCATCGACACTACTAATGCCGCCAGCTACAGCGCCTCAGGCAGATGAGATAACACCATCCCCCTCAGCACCACCAATAATATGAGAAAATGCATCTCAGAAATTAAGAGTAATTCTCGAATCGCTCTTACCATCAGTCGTAGTATCAGTTCCTATAATAAGTTTTGAATTATAGACTGGTGCTGTTGTGGGTCATGTCTGCTCGATACAATAGGTCACCATATAGCCGACACCTTCTTGCGTACAAAAGACTGTTTGACCAGGATTTTTGACTCCGCCGTGGAAATTATCACGCACGACTCAAACAAAGAGAAGTCCAAAAGCAAGTACAGCCGAGACTAATACCGGCACCATTGCAAGCTTGAAAAATGACTTAAATCATACCTGTCCAAATCATGACTCTCCAGCCTCCCCTACACCTTCAGAAAATCATTTTCCAGTGAAATATGCGAGACCAAAGAGAGGAGAAAGCATGATATATATCCAGAGCTTGATGGCTCGCATCAGAAGTACCCAGCAAAGAGCGATGAGCATCACAGCAAAGAATACCGTCACGACAAGGCTCAATCAAAAATTTCGAAGAATACTCACCAAACTCTCCACGCAACTCTTCGCTGATTCATATTTTACATTGTTTCCAGAATCAGTCTTTGCAGAACAAAAATCTTTAATTTCATTAATATCTGCATCTTGTATTTTAAAGATATTATACGCATAAATCATAATGATAAAAAATGGTCACGCTTGATTTTGAGTCAAAAATTCTGCTGGTGAGATACAGGGAGTCGTCGTACCATCTTTATTTTGCAAAAGACCATCTGAACACTTCATATTACCATATCCACTCTCATTGGATGAAAAATCAAATTGCGTTGGAAGCATTTTTTTGTGCCACATAGAAGTATCTTGAGTCCCAACATCTGTCTTACTTATTTTACCAATAGACCCCATCGGTATCGAGAGGACAGCAGCCACCGCTTGATTAGCAAAAGAGAGTGTCCAGCTGACAATCAACCATGTAAAAGGCACCAGCAAAATACCTACAAGAAAACTCGGAAGTTTCTTTTTAAAAGCATATTCACTCTCAGAGCCTCCAAATATCTGCATAATAGCCATATAGAGGAGCATCAGGGCAAAGATGATATAGACAATATTGGCAACAAGTATCCATACTTCTTTGAAATATCCACGAAGTCCAAAAAAGTCACCCATTGTCCAGTCTGGAGAGAGAAGCCAACCAGCCAATACTACCATTGGTCACAATATGAGTGCCAGTAAGCCAAAGATAAGGTCAAAAATTTCAATAATGTTTTTTGTCATATCGCTCTCGGTATACTGTGGATTATTTTGTCAAAAACAGACTCACATAAGCATTACCCCACCGAAAATAAGAAACATTTTGGTATATTTCTTTTGGAAAAGTCGAGCAAGAGAAGAAAAAATTTGAGACATAAAATTAGAGTGTTTCACGAGAAAATATCTGGAGCTTTTCCAAATCTGTCACCTGGATTCATTTTGGGAGATTGACCGTTACTCATTGGACCAGAGCGGAAATATTTGCTTTCAGTACTTGGATTTTGCTTTCTGAAAATGTGATAACATCCTGATATTCTTTGGCTATTTGTTGTCCAAATATTTGCCCATACTTATGATCCTGCTGTACGAGTACAAATTCATCCAGATCAGCGATATTATCCATGATACCACTACTGTCTCGATTCTTGTAGGATGCCTCTATAGCTGCTTGAGTATTTTTGATATCTGACTGAGTGCTTTGTAGTGCATTTTTATGAAAGAGCATCTGAGCTGTGATAGCCTGCAGAGTGGCACGGGCTTTTTCTGTATGTTTTATGAGCTCATCGATATAGCTCTCCAGAGCTTCTTGTTTGTTTGTTTTGTTTTTGAGGTAAGAAGGCACATCGATTCGAGCGACTTCTTCATACTCAGACAGTTGTTGGAAATTATCAGAGAAAAATATTTCCCCATCCATCGCATCGTGTACAATAGCACCCCCAGCAACGGCGACATCATTGGGCGACATCACGGGAATTTCTGAGGCACGAGAAGCTCCAGTCCCAACATTGTTTGCAATAGCTATAGCCACGAGAGCCAAGGATTCCTGGGGAGCACTGTTGAATGCACCACGTGAGGAACCAAAAGACACAGAAAAGGCATACGCCGTAACACTTGCCACTATAAAAGCAGCCAACACAAAACCATACCAATCCATGAGGGGTACTCATCCGAAGCTATAATGATTATGTTTCTTATGTTTTCACATACAGATAGAATACCGCATCTTTTTGCTCAATTCAACCCGATAGAGCCAATCAGCCTCAGAATACGATTGACAAATAAACAAAAAAAGTAATAAAATCTGTCCGATTTTTCTCAACAAAAGGTGTATTTTTTTAAAAAATAACGATAATACAAAAAAGTATCTATCTTTCATTCCTTTTTATGCACAGAACTCACACCTGCGGACAGCTCAATGCTCATCATCTTGGAGAAAAAGTCACACTCGCTGGCTGGATAGCCAACCGTCGAGACCATGGAGGAATTACCTTTATCGACCTTCGAGATCGATATGGGATTTCTCAGCTCGTCTTTGATCCTGGAGTATACCCGGAAGCGGCTTCGGTTATCGAATCGGCACGTGCCGAATGGGTGATAAAAGTAGAAGGAGAAGTCCGTCCTCGTCCAATAGGTCAAGAAAATGAGAATTTATCCACTGGTGCTATTGAGATACTCGTACACACTTGTACGATTGTCAGTAAGGCAAAAACACCGCCTTTTGAAATCAATGACCACGGGAATATCAATGAAGATATTCGTCTTAAATACCGTTATCTCGACCTCCGAAGAGATATCCAAAGAAAGAAAATTGAGTTCCGTGCAAAAGTAAATAATTACACAAGAAAATGGTTTAGCGAAAAAGGATTTCTCGAAGTACAGACGCCTATTTTTACCGTGAGCTCTCCAGAGTGAGCACGGGATTATCTGGTAGCTTCTCGACTCCATCCAGGGAAATTTTATGCCCTTCCACAGGCTCCTCAACAATACAAACAGCTCCTTATGGTAGCAGGAGTGGATAAATACTTCCAAATAGCTCCTTGTTTCCGCGATGAGGATCCTCGAGCAGATCGTCATAGCTGTGAATTTTATCAGATAGACTGTGAAATGAGTTTCGTTCATCAAGAAGATGTCCTCGAAATGGCTGAAAATTTTGCCAAAGAACTCGTAACAGAAATCTGTCCAGAACGAAAACTCCTCACACCGACTTTCAAGCGACTTACACATCATGAAGCTATAGAAAAATACGGATCGGATAAGCCAGATATCCGATTTGATTGCCATTTTGAAGACCTCAGTAAAGTCTTTGAAAAGTCCGATTTTTCTGTCTTCTCTGGAGCCATTCAGAAAGGCGGTGTCGTAAAAGCATTCAAACTTCCTGGAGTAGCGATGTCTCGAAAAGATATCGATGAAATCACAGAATTAGCTATTTCACAGGGTGCAAAAGGTCTTGCTTATATTATCTATGAAACAGAGGGACCAAAGAGTCCGATTCTGAAATTTACGAGTCAAAATGAGCTCAAAATACTCGAAGAAACACTGAATCCACAAGTCGGTGATATGATATTTTTCTGAGCTGATCAAAGAGATATAGTCAACAAAGTTCTCGGAAATGTACGTATTGCTCTGAGAAATAAATACTCGCTTGTTGACACAACGACACTTTCATTCGCTTGGATTACGGATTTTCCAATGTTTGAAAAAGACGAAAAAACAGGGAAACTCGATTTTGCTCATAATCCTTTTAGTAGTATCAATGCCTCTCTTGAGGATTTAAAAGTGATGAATCCTCTCGATATCTATGGGTTTCAATATGATCTCACGCTCAATGGCTACGAAATCCTGTCAGGGTCGATTCGAAACCATGATTTAGAGCTCTTGACCGAAGCATTCCGCATGGTAGGGCGACCTGAAGAAGAAGTAAAAACAAAGTTTGGAGGTATGTATGAGGCATTTCAATATGGTGTCCCGCCTCATGGTGGGTTTGCATTTGGTGCTGATAGACTCATCATGATACTCTTAGGAGAAGATAATATCCGTGACATCTACGCATTTCCAAAGTCTGGAAAAGCACAAGATATGGTCATGAATGCTCCGAGCGATGTCGATGAAGAGAGCCTTAAAGAACTCCATATACGACTCCGTACATAGTCACACTTTTGTCTCAAATTTTTATTTACTCAGAGTGAAGAGTATCACTGGATTTTCTGGAATGATTCACTCAGAAGCAAGTGAAGTATTTCTGTATCCGAGAGAGACCATAACACTTAAGACGACGACTCCAACCACTAAAATACTTCATAATATTCTCATAACGTATGATCCAAATTGAGGACTTCAAAACTTCTTTGCAAGACCAATCTTGATAGTGGTATTTGTCACAAGAGCAATAATGATAGCGACGGTTGCTGCAAGTGAGGTAAGAGATTGAGCTCCGAGAGCAGATTTTTCAGCCATATCCTGAGTAATGGCATCCACATCAGCCAAGCCAGAGAGGAGAGAGATAAGATAAATAGGGAAATTTTTGAGGTTTTCGAGCCATGAAATCTGCGAAAATACATCTTGATATGAAACGGCAAGTGTGGAGAAAAACTTTATAAGGACAATAAGTCCTGCGAATTTGAGTGCAGGTATAATCTGAAAAGGACTTTCGTATTTACTTGAAACAGTGATAACTTCATGGCTCTTTGATTTTTTCCAGAGCCACACGAGCATAATCACTGACATGAGAATCATCGACGAAATCGGTATCAGAAGTGTCCCGAGAAGATATGGATTAAAGGCTACCACGATGATAATGACACGGAAAAGCATAATAGTACAAGCAGTAATGGTCGCAATAACTGTTGGGTACAGATGGGCTACATCGTGTGTACTTTTCTCAGCCATAGAAGATGTTACCGCTGTAGATGAGACCATTCCACCGATAGCTCATGAAAAAATAATACCCTTATGAGATCCGTAGATTTTACTTAAGAAATATCAAACATAGCTCACTCCTGACATCACCACCACAAATTGCCATATACTATGGGGATTAAAAAATGAGGTAGTCATAAATCGCCCTTGAGGTAGGAAAACTAGTAGGTCTCCAATAGCATATTTGTGATCTGGCAGAAGTGGTAAGATAATGAGAGCGATAACTGCAAATTTGAGAGTGTTGGTAATTTCCGTACCTCCAATCCTATCAATAATAGGAGCAATGCGCGACTTGTATGCGAGCATAATAGTCAGCATAACGCCAATAAAAATAGCTACCTGTATTTCACCCAACATCACTATCGCTCCGAGAAGAAAGGTCACCAAAGCGGCGAGCTCGCTTGTCACACCAAAAAGATTATGGTGGAAAGCGGAATAAATATAGGAAAGAAGAATAAAGAGAAATACAATAGTCCCAATAAAAATAACCATGTTTTGTGGCGATCAGAGAATATCACCTAAATAGACTGATATCGCTCCGAGAAGGGCCATCAGAGTGTACGAGCGAAGACCTCCAAATACAGAATGATTATTAGGGTTATCTTCTTGCCTATTAGCCGCTATGACTTCTCTTTCGAGTCCGACAAGACCTCATAAAGCAGCCGCTTCCAGAAGACGAACGATAATATCAAGTGTAGTCATATGCCCTATATTACTTCTCTTTAAGAGTAAAATCAAATGAAACTAATTTGCTAAAATATATTTTTATAGTGAAATACATAAAAAGCTTGCTTTATGAAAAAAACAGATATTATCAATATATGTGAGGTATTTAATTACTATTTTCGTTTATGGATACATATTTTATTCGACATCTAGCAGTGATCTGAGCCGCTATCGCGTGTTCACCTCTTGCTATGGCCTATACCGGCTCTGAGTGTACTATGGCTCATGATCTCGCAGATACATGAATTATTTATGAAGAGTCTGATTGCCGAGACTATAGTCTGGATCGGACTATCTATCGTCAAGAAGTTGCAGCGCTCGCGCTTCGTGTAGCAGAAAAATGTGATCGAATCGATAGTATCCCAGAAATAGACGACTATGACTGTGACAATCTTTTCTACGATGTCACTTCTTCACGTCCAAATACGTGGGCTTGCCGATCAGTAGAGATTTTGGCAGATAACAATATCATTACTACCTCTCGTCGTGACACACTAGGAAGAGCATTTTTCCAACCAATGAAAGATATTACAAAGTCTGAAGCACTTTCTATGATTATGGATAGTGCTGGATTTGAGTTCCGATGAGAGCGCTATGATGACTGGAGATTTACTGGAACAGGCGCTGTTTCTTGGCAAAAACCCGTCATGCAGTATGCAGAAGATAATGATATTATACCTTCTATCAGCTCATTTAAGCCAAACACTATTGCATACCGACGAGAAGTATTTGCTTATGCACAAAGATCTATAGAGCATTGTGAAAATTGAGATGATGATTCAGATAATAATAGTAGTGGCGACAATTTCTATATCACAACTGACGATGCTTCTCCAGACATAAATAATTTTGTAGATCTCACTATTCGTGCTCGAGATGGTTCTTCTACTGATACGTCATACAAAGGAACGGTGAACTTCGATGTATACTATCGTACTTCATCCTCATCTTCTTGGGTGAAGACGACTTCCTCTTCCTACTATGAGATAGATAACGATTATGATGACGGTTACTCATTTACATCTTCAAATGATGGACAAAAAACACTCAATAATTTTATTCGATTCAAAAAAGATGATTACTCGTACAAAGTAGTCGTGACTGACGAAGATAATGACGATACAGAATGATACAAGATATTTACTGTGGGTGATATTGGTTCTTCTTCAGGTGATACTGATAATTTCTATATCACAACTGACGATGCTTCTCCAGACATAAATAATTTTGTAGATCTCACTATTCGTGCTCGAGATGGTTCTTCTACTGATACGTCCTATGAAGGAGATATAGAATTTGAAGTCTACTATCGAGCGTCTTCATCTTCTTCATGGATCAAGACGACATCGTCTTCCTACTATGAGATAGATAACGATTATGATGACGGCTATTCTTTCACTACTGCAAACAGAGGACAGAAGACCCTCGCTAACTTTATTCGATTCAAGAAAGATGATTATGAGTACAAAGTAGTAGTCGCTGATGAAGACGATGATGATATCGAAGGGTATAAAATATTTACCGTAGGAGATTCTGATAACGACGATAATAATAAAGACACTGATAACTTTTATATTAGTACTGACGATGCTTCTCCTGATACAAATGACTGAGTAGACCTGACAATCCGTGCTCGAGATGGTTCTTCCACTGACACTTCCTATGAAGGAGATGTAGAATTTGAGGTCTACTATCGCAGATCAGAGTCTTCATCATGGGTGAAAACGACTTCCTCTTCCTACTATGAGATAGATAACGATTATGATGACGGTTACTCATTTACATCTTCAAATGATGGACAAAAAACACTCAACAACTTTATCCAATTCAAGAAAGATGATTATGAGTACAAAGTAGTTGTGACTGACAAAGATGATGCAGATATCGAGGGGTATAAGACATTTACTGTAGGAGATTACAATGATAATTCAAATGAGTGTGGACTCGGTGAATATGAATCTGGAGATAATTGTTATTCATGTAACGGTCGTCCTTCTAACGCTTATTATGAAGAAGAAGGAACGTGTGATTGGACTTGTAATTCAGGATATGTTGAGAGAAATGGGAAATGTGAAAGCGACTCTCAAGCCTGTGGTATTGGGCAATATCTCTCTGGAAGCTCTTGCTACAGCTGTACCACCAAACCATCAAGTGCGAGTTATTCAAATTATGGAACCTGTGACTGGAATTGTAACAGTGGATATTACCGAGATGGGAATACGTGTGTCAGCAATACTCAGAACTGTAGCATTGGACAATACTCAAATGGAAGTACCTGCCAATCGTGTGTCTCTGGACCATCAAATAGTTATTATACCTCTGCAGGATCATGTAGCTGGGCTTGTAATGCCAATTATTACTCTTCAGGAAGCCAGTGTGTTCCCTACACACAAAATTGTGGTGTAGGACAATATCTTACTGGTACTGTATGCACAAACTGTACGGGAAAACCAAGTAATTCAATCTATGCTCAAACTGGAACATGTGATTGGACGTGTGATTATGGGTATACCCGAGATGGAAGTAGCTGTGTGCAAACTCAAAACTACTCATGGTATACAGGAAGCTGGAATACTTGCAATGCAACCTGTGGAGGTGGAACCAAAACTCGTATTGTCGAGTGTCGTAGCAATATCGGATATGTCGTCAATAATTGGCAATGTACTGGCACTATGCCAACAACAAGTCAGACATGCAATACTCAGGCATGTGACATAACTACCTTCGATTGGAAAATCGGAAACTGGGGAACTTGTCAAAATAATGTACAAGATCGTACTATTCTCTGTGAAAGAGATGATGGAGTTATTGTGGCAAATTCGAGCTGTAATAGTGGTACAAAACCATCAAGCAGTCAAAGCTGTACCAGTACCACATACTCTTGGGTCAGTGGATCTTGGGGAACGTGTTCAATTAATCAACAGACTCGAAATGTACTATGCCAAAATAGTTCTGGACAAACAGTAGCAAATTCGAGCTGTAATAGTGGTACAAAGCCAGCAACAACTCAGAGCTGTAATAGTTTCTCATACGATTGGAAAATCGGAAACTGGGGAACTTGTCAAAATAATGTACAAGATCGTACTATTCTCTGTGAAAGAGATGATGGAGTTATTGTGACAAATACTTATTGTAATGCAGGAAATAAACCAAGCACAAGTCAAAGTTGTAATAGCTGGACATATGATTGGTATGCAAGTAATAACGATTGGGGCACATGTACGAATGGATCACAAACTCGTCCAGTAACATGTAGGAGAAGTGATGGTACAAGTGTTTCAAATACCTACTGTAATGCAGGGACAAAACCAACAACAACACAAAGCTGTACAAGTTATGTATGGTATCGAGGTGATGCTAGTACGTGTGGGACAACTTGCAATACCACTCGTGACGTTGTCTGTAAGAATACAGCTGGACAAGTAGTAGCTGATTCCTATTGTACGACTACACGACCATGACATGTATGTTCTCGGGCACTCGCATGGGTAGATACAGATAGCACTAAATCTTGTAATACAGTATGTAATCAAAACAACAGTTGTTGGGTAGAAGATAGCCAAGCTCAGGCTTGTGCTTCTGGAGAAAGAGAGCCAACATGGGGGACCTTTAATTTCCTCTTTGGAAAAATAGCAAATCCTACACAACTCGGAGGATTCTATATCTATGAAAGAGAAAACCGATTCTATTGTTATGGAAAAACTCAGACACGAGATTACCAGGTAACAGACAAAGTAGTTGCTTGTTTGTGTCAGTAAAAGATCTACGAGCACTAAAAAACCTGTGACGAATCACAGGTTTTTTAGTGCTCAAAATGTATATTAGTTTGGGAGAGTAAGACCTATATTTTTCAATTCTTCTAAGATTTTAGTCCTTGAATTACCTGTAAGAGGATTCCAATTTCTAGTATCTACAATTTCATTTATATTCCCGTCCCTTTTAAAGGTGATATTAATATTAGAATTATAAGCATTATCATCAGCGAAGCGAATATTTGGTCCAATATTTATGGACCTTGTACCATTATTATTATACACTGATACAGTTGAACCGTCAGATAATTTTTTATCAAGTTCAGTATGATATCAATGCTTTTTTCATTGTATACGATCAAATCACAGAGATGTATCAATGTTCGTATTATCATTCTTTCAATCCACAGGAGAAGCTTGAGTTTCTGCATCTCGTGCGTCTCAGCTCGAAACTCATCTCCCAACGACGGTAGGTGCACGACCTTCTGTTCGTGGTATTTGTATTGTATTTGTTGAAGTATCGGGTGCTGCATTTAGAGCTACTTCAGAAGTATCAGTTGGCTCTGAAAATATTTGTGGAGCAACTGTTGGCGCCACCACTGGTGCGTCTCATAGATTTGCTTCTGAAACTGTCGCAGCAGCTGATGAAGCGGGAACTGGTACATCTCCTTTTTTCTTCGCTTCCATAAATCTTTCTTGTACTAATTTTTGTTCTACAGGACTCATATTCTCCCATTTTGTATCTGGAGATAAGCCGCTTGATTCCTTGGCGGCATCCCAATGACCACTTTCAGGATTTGAAGAATTATTTTCCCCCATCTTTTTCACTCTTTCAGAGACCACATCTTTTTCTGTCTGACTCATATTTGCAAAATCTTTGTCTCAAACACTTGCTTTAGCAGCATCCCAACGAGCTCTTTCTGTAAAATCTGCTACATCTTTTGCTGTCATCATATCAGGCAGGGTTTCAAGAGTTTTTTTCAGAGCGTCTCTATGAGAATTTGGCGCTCAATCTGGAATAAGATTGCTGATTTCATTGACAGCTGCTCTAGCTTCTTTAGAACGTTCTATTCATTCTCTTGCCTGCATTTCAAGTTGTATTTTGATCTCACCCTCTCTTGTATCAAGCTGTTTTCAGGTTTCTGCAAGTTTTTGTCTTTCATTTATAATATCTTGCAATTCTCCTTGGGTTTCTTGTTTTTGTTTTTCAAATTCTGTTTTTGGGTTCTCTGTTGGTTTTACTGCAACATCAGAAGGTGCAGGAGCATTATCAGGCTCATGGCCAAGAGATTTTAGAGATCCTTTCAATTCAAGTGTCGCTCGATCGCTTGCTTCCACAGTACCTAAACCAGAGGCTGCATTTGGAGCTACTTCAGAAGTATTGATTGCCGAAGATATGGCTCTTTCTTGTCCTTGTGATGATGTCATAAATAAAAAAGTTAAAGATATAAAGTTATACTAAAAGACTACTCTTCTCGATCGACTCTTTTTCATCTATCCTCGCTATTTTCTCCTCTATTCTGACTTCAGCCTGAGTTACTTGTTCTTGCGTTTGAAGAGTCTCATTCTTTGCAGACTCGGCTGTGCTCGCCTCTTTTTTAGCGTTAACGAGAGCATCGAGTGATTCTTTTTCAGAAGAATTAGCATTCTTAGCAGAAACATCAGCTCATTTCTTGAGTTCAGAAGTTTCCTCTTTGAGCGTGGCAGTGGTCTTCGCAAGAGCGCCTGCCTCGATAGTACTTGCCTGAGCCTGAGAAGCCAAATTACTGGCCATTTCTCGATCTTGTTTTGCTTGAGAAGCAAATCCTTTTGCCTTTTCCATATATCCTTTCGCTTGACTGACAAGTCATTTGAGTGAAGCAAAGAGCGATTCTTCTCATCAGAGATTCTCTATCTTCTTTCAAAGACCAACAGCCTGAAAATCGGATGGGTTATCTATTTGAGATATTTCTGAAGTTAGGATTTTTGTCATAAAAAAAGAGTTACAGAGATAGTATACAGTATCAAGTAATGCATTGCAAATATCTTCCTAAAATTTCTTTGTCAGAGTAATTCAAAACATTCATCTTTCTTGCTCAATTTTTCACTGCCCGTTCTCGCCAATAATAGTTGTAAGACCTACACTCACAGAAAAATCTTTTCATTGTTTAACTGTCAATCCAGAAGTTTCTGACATGACAATATTTTTTCACTCACCAACAATAGATTCTGTGGAACCAAAACCTATGTTTATTTCTGTATCTTCGATGATTTTTAAAGGCTTTTCTGGAGCTTTATATTTCTTTCATTTTTCGATTTTTAGAGCCGAAAGGTTTCAAAGTACTTTTTGCAATGAGCTCACTTCTATCTCATTATTTTGAATCACCTCTGAAGAAAGTAGTTTTTGAGATTTTTCTTTTTCAGGAGATTTTTCTTTTTGTACTTCAGTCATAAAAAAATAGTTATACGTTCATAAATCATCCGAGCATGTCGTTCATTTCTTTGAGTTCTGTTTGAAACTCTGCCATCTCTTTTTCACCCATCTCGATACTCATATTTCGAGCTTTGACGAAGTCGACAAGGACCTTCAGATTCTTCATCACATTGGTCATACGATCCACGAGTTTTACCCCTTCTGGATTATCCCATTTTTCAAAGAAGTTTCGCACCACGGTATTTGCCTCAAAGATAGCGTCAAAATCAAATTCTTGGAGTTTTTTCTGTTGGAGATCCACAATCATTCTCTTGTATTGAAGGATTTCTTCAGTCGGTTTATTGGTAGGAATTGTGGTCATATTTATACTCTCGATTGAGAAATATCTGCGAGTTGATTTGCGAGTCATCTCGCTTGACCTTCTGCTTCTTGTGTCGCTGTGATAGCAATACGTTGTTCGTTTCTGAGCATTTCTTTCGCATGGTCAGAAGCATGTTTTTCAATACCAGTAATCGCTATTTCTCGTTGAGCATTTTTATACATTTCAGACGTATCTGTCACCATAGAAAGTGCCATTTCTGAAGCATTTGCTGGCATTCCAGTAGGAAATTGTGCCTGGAGATATTGTTTGTATTTCTCTTGTGACATCGTGGCAATGAGCTCTCTCTGACTTTCAATAATCAATCGTTCCGCTTGCATTCTTTTATCTATTGGAAGCTTATTGAGCATTCCCTCCATTTCAGCTGGAGAGAGATTTCCTGCTACAATCTGTTCAATAATTTTCTTGGCTTCTGCGGTTGCCTCTTGAGTAGTTTCTTTTTTGTCTCACCAAGTTTGGAGAGATTCTTTGAGACCTCCCATGTCAGCTTGATTCTGAGGGCTTTTTAGGTCTTTACCGAGTATGTCTTTGTTCTCAACAGTCATAAAAAAGCAGTAATTAGAGAGAGTCTACCATACCTTTCTGTAGATTGCAAATTCCTACTATAAAAAGTTGCAAAAGAGAGAAATTCCCTATACTGTCCACGTTACTCGGAAAATGAGTAACCCACTCTCGTCTGATACAGTCTGTCCTCTTGAGAAACCTAAGAAACTCTCAAGCCTCAGAAACTGGCTATGCAAACAAGAGGTTAAGGATTATTTTTTTATTTTTTTTCTTATGTCTCTCATAAAAGACATGCTGCATCACGCAGTACACATCGGTAGCGACACGCGCCATTGGTCACCTACTATGAAGCCCTATATTCATGGGGAACAAAATGGTATTCACGTTTTTGATCTTACAAAAACTGAAAAAATGCTCGCAGAAATGAAGGATGCTCTCGCTGAATTCTGCAAAGCTGGAAAAGAACTCCTCATCGTAGGAAGCAAAGTCCAGGTTCAGAAGATCGCTGAAGATCTCGCAGCAAAGACAGGTCATCCAAGCGTGACAAGCGTATGGGTACCGGGTCTTCTCACCAACTACACGACTATCAAACGACAAGTCCGTGAATACAACAAAATCCAAAAAGATATCGAAACGGGTGAAATCAACCGTCTCAATAAAAAAGAGAAGGCAATGGTCATGACTCGACTCACTCGTCTCCAAAAGCGATACGAAGGAATCAAAGATATGAAGAAATGCCCAGATGCCATTTTTGTTATCGATGGTCATTACGAAACTCAGGCTATCAAAGAAGCAAATGTTCTCGGTATTCCAGTATTTGCTATCCTCGGTACAACTGGTCAACCAAAGCTCTGTACTCACTTTGTCCCAGGTAATGTGAATAATCTCAAATCTATCACCTTCATCGTCGACGAACTCGCTGATTCTATGAAACGAGTTGTCCGAGAAAGTGCATCAGAAAAAATCGCAAAAAAAGGACCACACGCTACAACTGCTCCAGAAAAAGAAGAAGCTCCAGTAGCAGAAGCGGTAGCGTAGTAAAAGCAGAAATAACAAAGCACAAAGCAAAAATAAGGTAATTTTTATATATGAAAGAAAATAATATGGCATTTGATAAGTCATAAAAAAACCTTCTCTGTGCTTTGTTATTTTTTCTTTGTTATTTCTTTTTATTTTTTCACTTTATTATTATGGTTACTCTAGAACTTATCAAACAACTCAGAGACGCAACTGGTGTCTCTATCACTGAATGTAAAAAAGCACTCGAAGAAACAGGCGGTAATATCGACGCTGCTATCGACGAGCTCCGCAAAAAAGGTATCGCAAAAGCTGGAAAACGATCTGAAAATGCTACTCATGAGGGTCGCATTATCATCCGTACAGAAGGCAACAAAGCCTACATCGCCTCTCTTACGTGTGAGACAGACTTTGTCGCACGAACTGACAACTTCACAGGATTCATCAATGAACTCTTGGACACTCTCGTCCAAGCTGGATCTATTGAAGCTGCCAAAGAAGCATTTATGCCTCGTATGGCTGATATCATTCAGCAAACAGGAGAAAATGTCGTCTTCGGACC
>JAYSSG010000090.1:0-11072 GCA_043720655.1 Candidatus Altimarinota bacterium | reverse complement strand
AGGTAATTGTCCATGGGGCTAAAATGGCAGCTCTGCAAATATCTCCTGCAAAAGTAGCGGAAATTATACGACAATACAATCAATCATTTCCTATTGGAAAGTTCACACTTGATACGAAGTCATACGATTTCCGTATTGAAGGTGATGTCGAATCATTCGACGCCCTTCTCAAGATACCAGTTAATATTGGTGATGGCGGTCCGATTCCTCTCGGTGAATTTGCTACTATCAAACGTACTTGGAAAAATACAGCACAAGAACGTATGAATCAAGGAGAAAATATCGACATACCTTTTGTACAGATGACCTTTAATAAACAACCACGAAAGAGTGTCTTTTCAACGGCAAAAGAAGTACGAGCTATCCTAGCAGAACAAGTAGCCAGTTTTGGCCCTGAATGGCATATTGAATACGGGTTTGATCTCGCAGAAGTTATCTCTGAGGACTACTCAAATCTTGGCTGGAATGCTGTTCAGACTTTGATTCTGGTATTTGGATGTGTCTTTTTCTTTATCGGCATCAAAGAATCTCTCATCGCTGCTATTTCTATTCCTCTTGCGTTTCTCATCTCTATTCTCACACTGAATTGGCTCGATCTGTCGCTCAATTTCATGACCAATTTTTCTTTGGTTCTCTCGTTTGGTATTGCTATAGATCTGACACTCGTTATCATCGAAGAAACAACCAAAAAAACACATCTTGGATTTAGTCCTAGTATGGCTGTTCTTCTCGCCATCAATGAGCTCAAGCTCTCTGTCATATCGAGTACAGCTGTGACTTTGATCGTCTTTGTGCCTATGATGGTATTACCCGGTATTATTGGGAAATTTCTCTCCTACATTCCTATTACAGTATTCTCGACACTGCTCGCAACCCTCTTTCTTGCGCTTTCTACGAATTCTTCACTTTTTGTACGTATTACCAAAAACTCAAAATGGTATATCAAAAGTCCTTTTGTAGAGCTCCATATGTCGCCTGAGGAATTAGCTCTTTTAGCCGAAGAACGTATATGAAAAGAAGAACGCCCTTCTGAGAGTCAGACATATCGAGAACGCCTTTTAGAACGGATGGAAGAGTGGTATGAAGGAACACTCAAATGGTGGATGGATACCATGTTCCGTCGCAGACTCCTTATTTGGGGTCCAGTCATTTTGACGATTCTTTCTTTTATTTTCTTGGCTCCTCGGCTTCTCGGTGGTAGCTTATTTCCGTCTGATGATTCTCCGTTTGTTTTTATCACTGTTTCTGCACCTCCTGGGACTGAGAGAAATGCACTTTTAGAAAAAACTCGAGCTGAAGGTCTGATGGTCGAAGATCGCCTGACGGGTTTCCCTGAGGTGAAGTTTTCTACTTTTAAATTTCTCGATAATACTCTGAGTATCTATGTAGAATTGTCTCCTACTTTGGAACGTAAAAAACTCGGACAACGCAAGAGTCAGGAAATGGAAAAAGTATTTCTTGACAAGCTCGCTCCTCTCCAAACTAATGGCCTTGAGGTAGCTATCAAAAGTGAGCAAAGTGGTCCACCTACTTGATCTCCAGTCAGCATCAAGCTCCTCGCCGCTCAAACTGATCAATTATCAGACCTCAAAAGAGTAGTACGCGATTTCGAGGTCTATCTGAAAGAGCTTCCAGGTACGAAAAACGTCAACAATACGAGTCAAGACAGTCCATGAGAAATAGTCATGAGTATTTATCGTGATCGTGTCGCTGCTGCTGGCCTTTCTCCTCTTCAAATCTATTCAGAAATATCCAATGTAGCCCGATGAGTCAAGGCGGGAAGCATGACAGTGAATGATGAGGATATTGATATTATAGTAAAAAGTGATGCACACTATGATGCTCTCAATATTGATCAAATCCTCTCACAGACCCTCCAGACTCCCGATGGACCGATTACTATAGGCTCTCTGGTCAAGTATGAGTTTCGAAATGCATTGGTAGAAGTACGAAGAGTCGATTGAGATCTGACTATCTCTGCTGAATCAGAGGTTCGGGATGGATACAAGGCATGAGATTTACTCCTCTCTCTCAACAATTTTGCTGCTTCGTATGCTTTTCCAGAAGGGATATCTTATAAAAAATGATGAGAATTTGAAGCGAATAGAGAGCTCTTGATAGCTGTTGCGACTGCCCTTATTACTTCGGTATTATTGATTTTTGTGATTCTTGTGTTTGTATTCAATTCATACTCAATGCCACTCATTATCCTCTATACTATTATTCTCGGACTTCTGGGTGTGAATGTGGGGCTATGGTGAGTGAATCTCTTTAATAGTTCTGTAGGCTACAATATGCCGATGGGTATCTGATTTATTTCTTTGATGGGTCTCGTGGTAACGAATGCGATTATTTTGATTGATAAAATCAATCGTAATCGCGATGCAGGTATGTCTCCCTATGATATGGTCATCGATGGAGGTAAAACTCGTATGATGCCACAGATTGTGACGGCACTTACGACTGTCTTCGGTCTTCTTCCTACTGCTTTTCAGGATGCATTCTGGGGGTCACTTTCCTGGACGGTTATCTGGTGAACTATTATCGCCACTATTCTTACACTGTATTCTATACCAGCTTTGTATTATAACGTTTATGGGGTGGAGAAGAATTCTATAAAGAAAAAACGAGATCCTAATCATGAATAATATGTCTTCAAAAACGACAAAAAAATGAACTTATTTTCTTCTGAAATGTCTTCATCAGTAGTGATAATCTGACAAAATTTGACTCTTCCACTCTTTTTTCTATACTCCTCTCACTTTTACCTCTTATTTTTATGGCAAATTTTTTCAAAGATTCAATGGCAGAACTCGAACATGTGGTCTGGCCTACACACATAGAAACTAAAAAATTCTTTCAAATCGTTGTCAGCATTATCGCTTGAATGACTGTTTTTACGTATCTTCTGACTCTTATGTTCAGTAATGCTATGATAGAAACTCGTAAACTTATTCATGCTCCCAAAGCAGCAGATATTTCTGGTTCACCGACACTTGATACGGATGCTATTAAAGTAGATGCTCAAACTGCAGATGGTCAATCAATCACAGTCACACCGACTCCAGAAGCGGTCCCAGCTCAATAATAGTTTTACTTCCTAGCCTTTTTTACATGTCCAAGCTCTTCGCACCGAAAGCAGAATGGTACGTCATCCGTGTTATTTCTGGTACTGAAGAAAATGTACGTACATCACTTATGCAACGTCGAGAAATGTTTAATCTTGAAAAATATATTCTTGATTGTTTTGTCCCTCTCCATGATGTTGTGACAATTAAAAAAGGTGGCGGAACACTCAAGCAAAAGAAAAATGTCTTTCCAGGTTATATTCTCGTGAAAATGATTGTAAACAATGAGTCATGGTATGTCGTCCGTAACACTCCTAATGTGACAGGATTTCTCGGCGCTGGTACTACTCCAGTTCCTGTGACTGAAGCAGAATTGGCTCGTATTCACGGTATGGTTGATGAAAAAAATGCTGAATACAAGACGCCTATCAAGGTGGGGGATTATGCAACTGTTTTAGATGGTTCTTTCAAGGGAAGCGAAGGAAAGATCATTGAAGTGAACGAAAAGAAAGGAACACTCAAATTGACGGTAAATTTGCTTGGTCGAGATACACCAGTGGAACTTGAGTTTGGACAAATCAAAGTAAAACACTAAAATTTTCTCTTGCAAAAGAGAAAAAATTCATAGAGTATTCGCGTGCGCCGGGGTAGCTCAGTGGTAGAGCAGAGGCCTGAAAAGCCTTGTGTCAGTAGTTCGATTCTACTTCTCGGCACCATTCTAGATATATTCCCACTTTTTGTGGGATTTTTTATACCCTAAATGCAAGTCGCATATCCATGAAATATCCTATCACTCCCATAATGATGGTAGAGGCTGTACGTGCAGATACATAGTGCATCGAGAGATACTGAGTAAATCCATAGGTGATGAAGAGCACTAGAATAGTCGTATAAAAACCAATAATAAAAAACCGTTTAAATCCTTTTTTGAAACTTATCTGAGAGCCAAAGGTCCAGGATTTATTTACAAAAAATGCAACAAGAGATTCAATTACAAACGCTATACCACAGGCAATCAAATATTGTGTTCAGAGAAATCGCACTAAGAGCCAGACAATCAGTAGATTTACCCCGAGCATCAATGCTCCTACGCTAATGTAGCGTAGGAATTGTCGTATATGTCGTCTCAATCGTCTTCTGTGAGTGTGGAAAAAATCGGAGGAGAAATATTTCATATACATATATTAACATACAAAAATATGATGTCAATATTTGTATTGTACAAAAATATTCTCTATAAATTTGTCTTCAAAAGGCTGTTGATTAAAATTTTTCCTCCAAATATATATATAGCACACGTCACACTTTCGCCCAAAACTATTCCTGCCAAAAATTTGTAGACATTGACTCGTAGTGTCCCTGCTACATAACAAATTACGTCTGTAGGTAATACTGGATTCATAGACCAAAAGAATAATACAAGGAACTCATATTTATTCATATAGTAGGTTGTTTTTTTTATGAAGGACTTATGAGTAATACCAAACATAGCGTCGATATGTAGGTATTCAAAAAAATAATATACCGATAAAGACGATATCACCACTCCTGATAGTATGATAAAAAATAGAGGGACAGAAGGCACAAAAATAAGTCCTAAAATAATGAGATACGTTATAGGAATGAATGTGAATCCCCGAAGTGCTCCGAGTACAAATATGAGTGCGTAGACATAGTAGAGTGATCTATCTGATAAGCCGTAGAGAATATTTTTTATGAATTCTTCATTGAAAATAAAAAACAAAACACAACTCACCACAAAAACTATCCAAAGGTATAGAATATGCTTTTTGTTGAGAGAGTGAACCATATTCAGAGATTTGTGATATATTTGTACGTGTTTCCATTGTAAGACTTTTTGATTGAAAGCTCACGATAATAAAAAATCGAAAGAGCACTATTTCTTATCAGACATTCTATATATCGTATGTTTATTCTGTATAAGTACAATAGTTAGAGTTTCGGCCGTAATTGGGATTATTATTGAAAGTTTTACTATTTTCACTACATACGAGAGGAAAGACACAGTTAGTAGTGTCGTCACATGGTTGTTCATAGCCCCCGTCAGTACACATGTCGTTGTAGTTTGCATATGTAAGATCTGGCTGACAGCTGCTTGCATCAATCGCACTATCTCATGAGGCACCCAACGAACAATAATTATCGTAATTACAGTATCCACTCAGACAACTGTCGTTAGAGTTGCATCAGTCTACATATGTCTCTCCATCAGAACACCATCCTCCTCCTCCTGTACTATTAGTACAGTAGCCAGATGCACAGTCATTATTTGATAAGCAGGCTGATGAATCAGATACCCCAGTCGTACAAGAGAGAGATGAAGGATTACTTCAGCCACAATATCCTGACACACAGTCAGTGTTTTGAGTACATGTATCAGCAAGTTCTAGACTGCCGACAGCACGACAACTTTTTGGATTTCCTCAGCAGACATTGGAAGCACAATCATCATTTGATGAGCAGGTATTGCCACTTGCTGCCCCTTGCCCTGTGGTATCATCGATACGTGTTACTGCGGTTGCTGTCGTCGGTAGACCTGTTCCGGTACCAATAAATCCTGCACTTCCGATGAAGATACCTGCTCTTGAGATACCGTCCGAAACGGTATAAAAATTGGTACCCTTATTGGACGAATGTTCAATACCATAACTAATAGCATAAGTATTATCCGCATAGACAGCATAGACGAATTGACACTTTATCGTTTGAATTCATGAAGCATCTAAACAGACTATTTTTCATCCAGTTGGATCTGTAAAACCATATACCTGTTGTATACCTATGATGTTTTGTATGATATTATTTATAGCAATAATCGTATGTGTATTGTCAGAGATATGCCACACAAGACCTCATTCAATAAAGATTGCAGCGAGCTCAGATGCTGTCGGGGGGGTATTATTATGCAAAGCCGTAAAACTCACTATCAGCGTATTGATTGATCTCGCTATTTGTGCTCGTGTAGTATCCCTCGCTTTCTTGATATATCCCGTATATGCCGAGAGACCAGCTGTAGCTAGAATAGCTATGATAGCCATCACTACCATCAGCTCTATCAGCGTAAAACCAGATTGTCTATGTAAACCCTTCGACTGACCTCAGGATAACCCTTTCGATATTACTCAGGATAGAGAGAGAGAGACATAAGAACACGATTACAAATATAAAATAAGTGAAGTATTTTCTCATTTTCAGAATCAATAATGAGAGAGTAAAAACAAAGCAAAAATCCCTTGGGGGGGGCTGTATCCTATTGAATAATTTTATTATATTTGCAATGTGAGAAATGCAAAAATTTTAGGCTATAATCTCTCCATTCTAGATGACTATATTATACAGGTTTGATAACGGTCCTATTTCCTGAGGAGCAAAAAAACTGTAATGAGTATTCCTTTTTCAGAGGGGCCCTACCTTCACTTTAAGAAGGCTCCGATAAAGATTTTATTCTCCGAACGGGCAGGAACAATGAGGCTTTTACACAAAAATGAGAGCGTCAAAAAATACCTCCCACGCTCTCTTCCGCGACCGGCGCTCCTTGTGGAAAAAAAATTTGCTTTCCAACTTCGGATTCTCGTCCTCTCTGGACAAAAAAACATCCAACTTTCGTCGGATGTTTATGTATTGCATTGGTGCCCAAGAGAGGACTCGAACCTCCACACCTTGCGGCACAGCCACCTCAAGGCTGCGTGTCTACCAATTTCACCACCTGGGCATGTAGGGTGTACTATAGGGATATATTTATTTTTTCAAGTTTTTTTCTGGCAATTTTTCGGGTACTTTTTTCTTCATCAAAAAATCATTGATAATTTTTGTAGCTGATTCTCTTCCGCCGAGTCCGAAAGCGAGCCCAAAGGCAATGCTCGCTGCCGCTACGACACCAATGAGAATTGAAATAATCAAATAGGAAGGAATGATATCAACTCCATAGTTGATCTGCCCAAGTGTGATACTGAATGTGAAAAAGAGAATAATAATGCGACCAATGTTGGCGAGGAGTGCTGCTGTTTTTTTACTTTCAAATCGGACGGCATTGTAGATGATATTATGAGCAGTCTCTGAAGACTGGATTCCAAAAAATGTAATCAGAAGAGCCAGAAGGAGATGAGGGAGGTATTCTACTACTCGTGAGAGGAACTGTTCTAGTTCTAGATACCCAGCTTTATCCACTGCGCTTCTGAGAAACAACAGAAAGACAAAGACAGCAATATATTTCCCAATAGCTTTTGGGAGCGCATCTTGTCCGATACGTGCTTTTTGTCCAAAGAATTTTAACAAGAGTTTTTCTATACCGGTGATGTGAAATAGCCACTCTGTGAGGAGATAGAGACCAATACTCATACAGATACCAATGGCGAGTATTTGCACGGCAGGCATATATGCCTCAATAATTGGCTGAAAATCTTGAATAGTTGTCATACCTTTAGTATATCATTTTCAGACTCTTTTTGCAAATATACTTGCTTTTTTCTTGCTTTCGCTTAGGGGTTATTATACTTTTACTCATCTTTTAATACACTTTTGTTATGTCAAAAATTCGTGTTTTGGTCTTATTCGGATGAAAAAGTGGAGAACATGCTGTTTCACTTGCGTCAGCGACATCGGTCATGCAGGCACTCTCTCCAGAGAAATATGAGATTATCCCTATGGGTATATCCCAAACAGGGCAATGGATAAGTACTCCAAATGCGCTCGGGCAATTAACCGAAGCTTTTCAAGAACAGCTCTTGTTACAAAAATCAGCAAATACTTCTCAAGGGTCTCACAATACACTCGTACAAGTGCCTGATTTTTGATCTGTGCAAGGTATTGATGTGGTATTCCCTGTTCTGCATGGTCCTTATGGAGAAGATGGGCGACTTCAATGATTGCTCGATATGATAGGACTCCCTTATGTGGGAAGTGGTGTAGGTGGTTCTGCCGTTGGGATGGATAAAATATACACCAAGGCTCTTTTTGTACAAGCTGGACTCAAACAGCTTCCATTTTATGCTTTTAATTCGCATGATTGGAAAGTGGATTTAGAAGAAGTGACTTTGAGTATTGAAGCACTCTGATATCCTGTCTTTGTGAAACCAGCGAATATGGGAAGCTCTGTTGGTATCTCAAAAGTAAAATCACGAGAAACTCTTATTGCCGCTGTCCAGGAGGCACTTATCTATGATAAAAGAATTGTTGTTGAAAAAGGTCTGAATCGTCCAAGAGAAGTCGAACTCGCAGTGCTCGGTAATGATGAACCAATCGTGTCGATAGCTTGAGAGATTATGCCTGATATCAAACACGAGTTCTATTCCTACGAATCAAAATACACGGAAGGAGGTGCGGATCTGACTATTCCAGCCAATATTTCTCCTGAAACATTACGGGAGCTTCAGTGAATGGCAAAAAAAGCGTTTCAGGCTGTTGGAGCGCTTGGGCTTTCTCGAGTTGATTTCCTGCTCGATCGTGAAACTGGAGAGTGTTATATCAATGAAATTAATACCATGCCAGGATTTACAAAGTTTAGTATGTATCCAAAGCTCTGGGAAGCATCTTGAATTGGCTATTCAGATCTTCTTGACCGATTGATTGCTCTCGCACAAGAAAAATAATATTACTCACGAATCATTTCTTCAATAGGTGTGACAAAAAATTCTTCCACTTGTATTCACTGGACGAGAAGAAGCATTTTTTTGATAATACCTCGTGCGACTCTTGCGGCATCGGCAGGCTGAATATTGACTCCTCTGTCATAGAGAAAATGTACGAGGGTATGAGCCACAAGTTTTACGAGTCACTCTTCATACGTTGCATTGATCATTTCTTGAATTTTTTTGGTGGATGTCTGTGAGGGGTCGATTGTGAGACAACCGCGGACAGTATCCATCCAGATATTGAGATGTTTCGCTATAGTACCATCGAGGGGTTCTTGATATGTCACTCTTTCCGTAAAAGGTGTTTTTATAGGAATGATTATTTCATCCATGGAGAGTTCAGCACGTACCTTGAGAAGTATGTCATCTGAAAGTGGGAGAATATAGGCGAGTAAAATATGTGATGGGCATCTAGCATTGAGGAGCGGCACGAGCTGACTAATGATATGATCGTAGACTTGGTTTTGAAGAAGGGTCTTAACGAGCTCAGAGAGCCATACATCATAGCGATGAGCTTTTTTCTCATCTTTTTGTGTTCTTTTTATACTCGCGAGTGCTTGTGCGGCTTCTTCGCGCTGTTGTTCGCTTTGTTCTGCGACTTTATTTCAGAGACCGAGTCCTTCGGCATTTTCATCACTTGAGTTCATTGACATATGGATAGTATATTCAAATTTTTCATAAAGTGCAAATAAGAATGTCATATATATTTTCTCTTTTTTGAGACGAGTTCAATTGTTTTTCCCACTATTTCTTCTACAATAACCGTAAAAATATATATCCTTCTTTTATGTTTTCTTGAATTATTGAACACACTGCCAAAATCCTCTCTATTCATGAAGGGCTCTTTACAGTGGAAAATAGATGTACAGATATTCTCAAAGAAGGACAAAGCATTTCTCATGACGGAGCCTGTATGACGCTTACAGATATTTCTCAAGACCATTATTCTTTCTTTTCTATGGAGGAGACCTTGCGAGTGACCAATTTTGGAACAAAAAAAGTGTGAGATATTTTTAATGTCGAGCGTTCTCTCAAACTCTCAGATCGTCTCGATGGACATATTGTCAGTGGACATGTTGATGGAGTTGGTCATGTAGTGCAATTGATACAAAAAGACGATAGATCTCTTTTTCTTACCGTACAGTGTGATACTTTGGAGATAAAATTTGTGATACGAAAATGAAGTATTGCTCTCAATGGTGTCAGCCTGACTGTTGTCGATGTTACAGAGAGTACAGTGACTGTTTCTCTGATTCCTCTGACGCAGAAGTGGACAAATCTCTGAAGTTTACAGCTCGGAGAGAGTATCAATATCGAATATGATATGGTTGCGAAGTATATTGCAAATATGACACCATCAAGTATTTCTCTCTAATTTTTCTCTATGTCTGACTACACTCCTCTTCTCAAAAATCTCGACCAAATTAGTCCAGATATCCGTATTGCTCTTGTGGTCGGGGAATTTAATTATCTCTACACGTCTCAACTTGAGCGAGATACGAGAACATTCTTAAATGAGCATGGCTTCTATACTGTGGAATCATACTTTGTTCCTGGAGCTTTTGAGATACCAGCATTTGCGAAGAAACTCGCTGCTACTGGTACATTTAATCTTATTATCACCTTAGGAGTGGTGATCCGAGGGGACACGCCACATTTTGATTATGTATGCAGTGAATCATCTCGTGCTCTTATGGATCTTACTATGAGTCAGGATATACCAATTATATTTGGGATTCTGACCTGTAATACCGAGGAACAAGTACGAGAACGAATGGGGTGAGGGTTTGCTCTTGCTGGACTCAACCTCTTAACAGAGCTTACAAAAATTTAGTTCCACTCATATCTGCAAGCGATTGTGAGATACCTCATCCAGTACTTTTGAGCATCTCTGTATTCTTTAGAGTGCTTCCTTGTATTCTGGTGTAAGCGGATTTGGATTATTTTTATTGAGTATATTTCAGATCTCGTTCACAGACGTTTCAGCCCCTGTTCCGACTTGGTACATACTAGTGAGATGTTTTGCAATTGCGTGCATATTTGTTGAAACGACATCGTAGACATGGATAAAGTCGTGTGTTTGTGTACCGTAGAAAGCTAGATATCGCTCCAATGTGAGCTCTTAGATATTTCATCAGGCGATATGTGCTCATAGTTTTATCATATGAAGGATGACACAGACGACATTGGTTTTATATGATTCAAAGATGCATAGAAGGGTATTTTAATAGCGTATTGTAGATGACTGGTTTGTTTTTTTTACAAAGACAGTGCCTTATTCCTGTATACAAATTGTATTCACTTGCGAGTAAAAAACCTAGTAATATTTTAGAAATAGCCGACTTTGAGAGGG
>JAYSSG010000089.1:0-11163 GCA_043720655.1 Candidatus Altimarinota bacterium | reverse complement strand
CATCGAAGTATTCATCTTTTACGACTGTCAGATCATTTCTTGCACACATCACGATGAGGTGAGAGGATGTCGTGATTTGTTCTTGATTCCATGCAGCTGCTTGGATAGCGGTTCGTTTCTCGGGATTTGTGACGATAAAAAAATGATATGGTTGCATACCAAATGATGATGGAGAGAGACGAACTGATTCGATGATTTTTTCGAGATTTTCATCTGACACTTTTTGAGTGGTATCAAACTTTTTGGTCGCATAGCGCCAATTGAGCTGAGAGAGAAAAGACATAAAAGAAAAATATAATAAAATAGAAATAGATTACAAGAGCAACAGTTATACTTTTGCGTTCATTGTTTCGAGCCAGTCTTTTGGTAATTTTTCATATCCAATAGAGGCTCAAAGTGTCATACCAATAATCATACCACGAGCTGCACTATCTCCACCAGCTTTTGTGTTTTCTAGGAGTGCTTTTTTGAAATCGTTTTCATATTTTATGATGCAATGAATTGCACCTTGAAAGACTCCATCGATACCGCATGACTGTCAAAACTTTTTGATGACCTCAATTGTATCTTCCTCTCATGTCGAGATTCATGCATCACGGAAGTGTGTGATTTCAGGTGAATCACTCGATGTATTCTTGAGAGCTTGGTTCGGAGTTTGACCAGATTGAATTGCCTCAATAACATGGGTAATAAAAATGGCTCCAGCTTTTACGGTTTTATGATTATGTGTGAGTCCTATGAAGTCTGAAATAACTTCATCATTTTGAACACTATCCATTGCCAGTAGAGGAGCTATACGTCCGATAGCAGAAGCATCAAAGGAATCAGAACCTTCTCATTTTTCCAGAGTAATTTTACTCGCATGATCCATGTAGCCTGTGTACTGTTTCATTGTTTCCATCCATTCTGTTTTATAGAGTTCTGGAGTGTAAACGTTATGCTTTTTTATTGAATTCGCGAGGATGGTCAGCTGATCACCATAATGAGTAAAATCTCCTATTTTCTTCGTCTTATGATACGGATTTTTAGTAGGATCAGTGTATCCATCAAAGGCACCAAAAATTTTTACAATCTCATCTGTATCGTATATCCAATGAGCACCGAGAGCAAGAGCATCTCAGAGCATTGCTCCTGCTAGGAGTCCACGTTTTGAATCATTCATAGTAAGAGTGGGTAAAAAATAAACCTTGATTAATAATCGAATTTTAGTAATATGTCTTAAAATAACAAGTAGTCATAATAAAAATTATTAGTCATAAAATACAGACCTATATGATATCAAAAGAAAAAACAATAAAAAAGAAAATTATTTCTTGCTCTGAAAAAGAATGCCCAGTCTCTCGATGTATGCAGGTGATAGGAGGGAAGTGGAAAATCATCATTCTCTATGCTCTCCACAATGGCACAAATCGTTTTGGAGCTCTCCAGAAAAGTATTCACACTATCAGTAAACAAATGCTCACGACACAGCTTCGAGAGCTCGAAAAAGATAGCATCATCACTCGTGAGATTTTTCCAGAGATTCCTCCTCGTGTAGAATACACTATTACGCCACTTGGAAAGACCCTCTTTCCAATTATTGAAGCAATGGATACCTGGGGTCGTTCTATTTAGGAGACTTTCTTAAAAAAACAGGTTTTCAACACCATCATAGTGCCATCTATTTTTCCTTCGATCACTTCTGAATCATCTGTGAGACGGATATTTTTTACCTTCGTTCATTTCTGGATTTTCATACCTGAAGCCATGAGGTTTTGAGTGGAGATGACTGTATCTCATTTTGTGAGTATATTTCCGTGAGCATCAGTTACGACGACTTCTTCCATAGAATAATATGACTAAATAAGGGGGGTTTTTGTACCTTGAATTTTGTGGTAAGTGATATATGAGGTAGCCAGCAGGGCAATGAAAATGAAGACAAACCAAGCTTTGCTAAAACCATCCACCGTCCAGAGCGCTATGAGAGCAGAGATAAAATCTATACCCAATCCTGCATATACCCACTCTTTGATTCGTCCTCGAATCATAGGGAGAATCAAGACTATACCTGCAAGTGTCTTGGCTATTTCCAGTTCCCATCTAAACCAGCTCGCACCGACTCCAAGGTGATTAAATGCTTCTATAGTTCCCGGAGCATTGACCATAAAAATACTCGGGAGTGAAGAGAGGGCTATGAGAGAAGTGGAAACCCAAAATAGGATTTTCACAGTTTTAGAAGCAGAAGTCATAATATAGTGGTAAGAAAATAAAATGATACTATAATAGTTTACAATTTTTCTTGAGAAAACAAATTTTGCAAAATAGAGATAGGGTAGTTACAGAGCTTGCTTTGCATTTCATCCAAAAAGTGTATACTCTCGGTACTCTATGACTCGCATCACTAGCCTTGAACAGTACCAAAAAGAATATCAATTCGCACTCGAAAATCCTGAAGATTTTTGGGAAAAACAAGCGCAAGAATTTATCTGGAAAGAACCATGGAATAGTGTCCTTACCTGAGATTTTCAGACAGCAAATATTGCCTGGTTTGAAGGTGGAAAAATGAATATTACTGAAAACTGTCTCGACAGACATTTACCACAAAAATCAGATGATATTGCTTTTTATTGGGAACCCAATACACCGACGGATACTGCAAAAAAAATCACCTATCAAGCGCTCTTCGAAGAGGTCTGTAAATGTTCCAATGTTCTCAAACAATATGGAGTAAAAAAAGGGGACAGGGTCTGTATTTATATGCCGATGATTCTCGAATCCGTGATTGCAATGCTTGCTTGTGCTCGAGTAGGGGCGATTCATTCTGTTGTGTTTGGTGGTTTTTCAGCACAAGCACTCTCAGACAGAATCCAAGATTCAAACTGTAAGCTCGTTATTACGACGGATGGAGCATTTCGAGGAGCCAAAATAATTCCCATGAAAGCAACCGTTGATGAAGCACTTCAAGTGTGTCCATCTGTAGAAACGGTGATTGTGTTTGAGCATACAAAAGTACCTTATAATGTTCAATCAGGACGAGACATGCGATGGAATGAGGCAATGCAAAATACATCCTCAGTTTGCCCGGCTGAATCTATGGATTCTGAGGATCCACTCTTCATCCTCTATACTTCTGGATCAACTGGGAAACCAAAATGAGTTGTCCATACTTGCGGCGGATATATGGTGTATGCGCAGTACAGCTTTGAAAATGTCTTCCAGTATAATCCATGAGAAGTGTATTGGTGTACTGCTGATATCGGTTGGGTAACAGGGCATTCGTATACGGCTTATGCGCCACTTCTCTCTGGAGCTACTTCTGTGATTTTTGAAGGCATTCCCACGTATCCAGATGCCGGGCGGTTCTGGCAAATAATTGATAAATATGCTGTGAATATTTTCTACACTGCACCGACAGTACTACGCTCTCTCGCAGCATGTGGTCAGGAATATGTGAAACCTTACAAGCTCGATACTCTTCGACTTCTCGGCAGTGTCTGAGAACCTCTCAATGTAGAGGCTTGGCATTGGTATGATACTTCTATTGGCAAAAAACGATGCCCTATCGTCGATACCTGGTGGCAGACAGAAACGGGGGGGATTATGATTTCTCCGCTGGCTAGTATTACTACCACGAAGCCAAGTTTCGCCACACTTCCACTGCCTGGTATTCAGCCTCTACTCGTCGATGAAAATGGAAAAGAATTAATCTGAAATGATATCTCAGGAAATCTCTGTATTCGCTTTCCATGGCCCGGCATGATCCGTACTCTCTACGCAGATCATGAGCGTTGCCAGATGACTTATTTTTCCACGTATTTATGACTTTATTTTACTGGTGATGGGGCTCTACGAGACAGTGATGGATATTACCGTATCACGGGACGAGTGGATGATGTGCTGAATATCAGTGGACATCGGCTCTGAACAGCCGAAGTAGAGAATGCAATTAATAGTCATCCTGATATCGTAGAATCAGCAGTGGTTGCGTATCCTCATGACATAAAATGACAAGGAATATACGCCTATGTTGTGACTACGGATTCGAAAAAAGATTCAGAAATACTAAAGCAAGAGATTCTTCTGGAAGTGATAAAAAATATCTGATCCATCGCAAAGCCTGACAAAATTCAAATCGTCTCTGCACTTCCCAAAACTCGTAGTGGGAAAATAATGCGACGAATTCTACGAAAAATCGCAGAAGGAGATCTGAATAATTTGTGAGATATTTCCACTCTCCTCAACCCAGAAATAGTAGAGGAGATTAAGCGAGAAGTCGTCTAGTTTATTTCGTATCGGAGGCTCACATTGATATTGATTTCTTGCGAACCAGCTTCCACCGTTGGTGTCACTGCAGCATCTTCCACTCCATCTTCCATCACCTTCATCATCCGTGGTTGCGTGTAGGGTGTAGAAAAACTTTCAGTGATTTCGAGGAGTTTACCAAGTTTAAATCATCCTGCCTCTGCGACACTTTGTGCTTTTTCTTGCGCTTTTTTGATAGCGGCTGTTCGAGCTATTGTTTCGAGAGCTGTATTGTCATCGATAGAAAATTGGAGACTCGAGACAGTATTCGCACCATTGGTGACCACGCCAGAGAGGAGGGTACTAACGGTTTTGAAATTTCTCACTTTCACAGAGGCAGATTGCTGAACAGTATATCCTACGATGGCTGGAGGAGGACATACTTTACCACTACCATAAACACAGTTACTCGTCTCATATCGAGGCTGGATAGTGTAGAGAGAAGTCGCAATATCTTTTTTGTCGACGCCTTGTTTGGTCACAAATTCAATTGCCTTATTCATCTGTGCAGCATTTTGAGATTGAAGCGCAGCGACATCGACGCCACCTTCCGTGATAACATCAAAAGAGAAGCTCGCAATATCTGGAACTCAAACAGCTTTTCCGTCACCATGAACTGTGAAACTGCGGAAGTTGGTTGGAGAACTGACACGATCATAGCTTTCAGTAAATTTGTATCCGAGGAATATCACTCCACCGAGTGTGACGATGAGTACGAGTGTGAGAATATTCTTGAGAAGTGTTGTCATAAAAAAGGAAGTAAAAAAATAACTTCTAAAGTATAGGCATTTTTTAAGGTTGTGTAAGTTTATGGGGGTTGATTATTTTTTATTTACTTCCTCATCGTCCAAGTAATTCCAAATATACTCACTATGATACCTGCACAAATAAGGCATAGAAGGCAATAAGTTACCTACGGCTAACGGTCTAGAAATCCTCTATCTATTATACAATTCCACAAAGGGTTTTTGCCATAATTTAAGCAAAAAAATGACCCTAGGTAGTAGGGTCACAATATGGTCTTAGTGTACGTAATGGTTGGGGATGAGGGATTCGAACCCTGATAAAATAGGCTTCAAGCCCCATAAGGCTTTCAGAGCTTTGTGAGGGGAAAAATGAGGCGAATAGTTGGGGCTTATATTACCTAGGGACACGGGTCGGGTTTTCCGGAGTAAACATTATAAAATAGATAACAACTCCAACAGTTACAAAGCTTGTCACCAGAAAAGTAGTACTTGCTCAGAAATAAAACCAGATAAGCCCAGCAAGGGTACTTGCACCGAGGGTACAAATACTCTGAAAACCTGTATACATACCGAGAGCTGTTGCGGTGTCTTTTTCTTCTGTGATATTACTGATCCATGCTTTTACGATTCATTCTGTAGAGGCTGAATAAAGACCATAGAGCGCAAAAAGTCCCATATAGAGATATATATTGAGCTGGAATGCCATACCAAAATATACGAGAGCAAAAATACTAAGCCCAAAGACAAATGTATTTTTGAGACCAATTTTATCAGCAAAGACTCCTATTGGATAGCTCAAAATAGCATATATGAGATTATAGAAAACATATGATCTTATTACCCAGGTATCATTTCATCCAGCTTCCTTTATTCGCAAAAGCAAAAAAACATCAGAGCTATTAAAGAGGGTAAAAATGAGCAATCACACGAGTACTTTTCGGTAGAGTGCAGGTGATTCTTTCCAGTAGGAAAAAGAAGAGAAAAAAGAAGTAGTTTTTTTTACTTGTTTAATAGTTTTTTTCTTTTCTCTGAGGAGAAATGATAGCGCTACCGCTAGTACACCAGGGATAAAAGCGAGTAAAAATAACATCCTATACTGCTCAGGAAAATAGAGAAGAAATATGAGAGCTAGTGTTGGTCAAATGACAGCACCAAGAGTATCCATGCCACGATGAAACCCAAAAACAGTTCCTTTTGTCGCTGGAGTTGCTTCATCAGAAAGAAGGGCATCTCTTGCACCTGTTCTGATTCATTTTCCAAACTTATCTATCGTTCTCATGAAGAAAACCCATAGGGGGGAAATAAAAAGAATCATAAGAGGTCGGGAGATGGCACTCAAAAAATATCCTGTTCGTATAAATGGAGTCCTTTTGCCAGAGTTATCGGACAGTCTTCCAAAATAGGTCTTACTGAGTCATGCGGTTGCTTCTGCTATGCCCTCGAAGATTCCGATTAAAACAATAGAAAAACCTATGTATTTCAGGTATATAGGCATAACAGGATAGAGCATTTCACTGGCTATATCAGTGCAGAGACTTACGATGGAAAGTGTCCAAATAGTTCTGGTAATAATGTGTTTCGAGGACATATATCAAGTATTAAAATAGATTCATTATAGAGGAAATACTGTCTTTCCTAGTTTGGCTTGATTCGTATGAAAAGTGTGATGGTGGAAGCGGGTCACTCACCCTTTAAAATCATTTTGACAGCTCAATGCAATTTTATATACTCACAGTTAAGCAACTATTTAATTGATAATATGGACAACACAAGAGTAATCAAAAGAGAATCTTTCTGCTTCAACCCGGAAAAAATCGATTTGGCGAAAAAAAGTTTACCTGAGGAAGATGTATTGAACGACTTATCTGAATTATTCAAATGCTTGGGGGATCCTACGCGTTTGAGGATATTATACGCCCTCTCGAAAAAAGAGCTGTGCGTTTGCGACATTTCCCATGTTCTGGGCATGAGCTTGCCGGCCATTTCTTACCAGCTGAGGGTTTTGCGCAACCTAAAATTAGTCAAATTCGCCAACAAAGGAAAAATGACTTTTTACTCTTTGTCCGATAATACCATCATCAGCTTACTTGAACAACATAAATAATAAACAAAACTATGCCTTCAATATTTGTTAGTATATTCAACGAATTCTACCACCTTATAATTTTAGTCTTTCCTTATTTTTTGTTGGGCGCGGTATTCGGTGCCTTGCTTAAAACCTACCTGAAGCCGAGTTTCGGTCTTAAGTACCTGGGGGGCGGTTTTTTGTCCGTCGTTTACGCCAGTTTGCTCGGAGCGATTTTGCCAGGTTGCTCCTGTGCTACCATGCCCATGGCCGACGGATTGAAAGGTAAAGGAGTGAAGCTTGGAACGATTACATCTTTTGTAATGGTGTCGCCACTCCTGAGTCCACAAACCGTATTCTTGACCTACGGCGTATTGGGTCTCAAATTTACGGTTGCGAGGGTTATTTTTGCCTTATCCAGCGGTATTATAATCGGCACTTTGTTCAACTATCTCGAAGCCAAGAAAGTGAAAGGATTTGTATTATCCGAAACGGAAGAAAATACGGCCGGCAAAATTTCCGAAGAGACAGCTTGTGATTGCCAGGATGATTATGAGAATGAACAGAGAAAAGGTTTTTGGCTCAATCTTATGGAAATCATGATGGAAATAGGGAAATACTTCATTCTGGGTATGTTGATTGGTAGCCTTTTTACCGTTTTCATTCCCGAGGAAGCGATCTCAAGATACCTCGGAGGCTCCAGCATAGCGAGCTATTTATTGGCAGCTTTGATTGGCATTCCGCTGTATGTCTGCGAGGGTGAGGAAATCCCAATCACTGCTTCGCTGATGAAACTCGGATTGTGAGCTGGACCGGCAATGACCTTTTTGCTCGGATCTGTTGGTACATGTGTTGCTACGATTGTCATGTCTAAAAAATTGATCGGCAAACGACCGACCATCGCATATACCATATATTGGTTCGTTTTCGCTCTTGTTACCGGCTTGTTGTTTAACTTATTTTATTAAAATAAAAGTATGATTAAAAAATCGATTATTGCTTTAACGCTCATTATCTTAGTGACAGTTATCTGAGAATTTTTTTGGCAAAATAAATCCACGAACGATTCCAAGAATACAGTAGTAGAAAACAACATACCGATCGAGAATGTTCAGAGCATTACACCGATCATCGTACCGGTTGAGAATATCGCCTTCAGGCCTTACGGTTACCCATGACGTATCGGAATTCGAGGCACGGTCAATAGGATTTTAGACGACAGGACATTTGTACTCGGTTGTCAGGATGCCTGCGTGGCAGTGCCGGTAAAATACGAGGGAAAAATTCCCGAGGTGGGGCAAGATCTGATTATTTATGGGAAGATATCGGACCAATCTGGTAAATACACGTTTATTGCCGAATCTTTAAGACCAGCGACTCAATATGATAAATAAAAAATACCCTCTGATCGCATTCGTTTCAATATATACACTGCATGCCGCGTACACGATTTACGGTTATTGGCAGGTCGTTCAATTATGGGCAGATGCGAAATGAGGCAATACATTTTTAGTCAGTTATTTTACCGGTAACGACTACCTGCTAGGCTTTTCTTATTCCTTAGCCGGAGCCTTTACGGTTTTTTCCATCCTGGACTATTACGCAGGGAAAAAAAGAAATGCGCTCGGCGCAGCCAGTGGCATGGTCATCACCGGCTTTCTTTATTTTGGTGGCTGTTTCTTGATCGGTTGCTGCGGTTCACCTATGTTAGCGGTTTATCTGAGTTTATTCGGCGCGCATTTTTTAGGCTTTACCAAACCGCTGATAGCATTTCTAACCATCGTATCTGTTATGGGAAGTTATTTTTGGATGAAGAGAAAGAAAAATGAATGTAATCGATGTATTGAGAGAGATTAGTGCAACTAACGAGATTTACACGTTTAAGAAAAGAAAGAATGATATACAAAAAAATGAATTATCAATTCAACTAAATGGATAGAATTAGATAGATAATATCGCTGAAAATGGCAACAAATATCGGTAGAAAATGAAAATATCAAGCATTCTAAAATTGTTCAATATAGATTTTTGAATATCACTTTTGTATCAATCTCTCTTTATTTTGTGTGATCATATGAATATTACCACAGAGGTACCACTCAGTATCATTATCAGCGGTAATATTATCAACATTTATCCTTACCGTTTCGTACCCTACGACACTTTCTCGTGTAATATGAATATGGAGATCGAGATTTGATATATTGTGGAGCTCTTGTGTATAAAAAAGTTCTGACTCAGTTGAGACGCTAAAATAGAGAGATTTTTCTCTCTCAAGGGGAAGAGACCGTATCATATTGATGATAGGAGCGAGACCCGTACCTGTTGCGAGAAATATTTTTTTATTCACTGTATGAGCGAGTTCAAATTGTCCATATATTCCACGAATTGATACTCTTTCTCATTCTTGTAAGTTATGAAGCAGAGCAGATCATCGTCAATCTGGTACGAGTTTGATAACAAAAGTAAAATACTTGTCCTGTACTTGAGTAATTGAATATGGACGAGAAAAATCTCCCTGGTTGTCCGAGAAGAGAAAAGTGACAAATTGTCATGGCTTACTGAGGAGAAATGCTTCTGTCTCTATAGTGAGCTCTAATGTGGTAGCATTGAGGAGAGTTTTTTTGATAACTTTCGCAGGATAGGACTCCATCGGCGTGTGCTCGTCATAGGGGACAAAGTCTGCTTTTGTCACACCACACACGGGACATCTCCAGCTCTCTGGAATGTCGACAAATTCAGTCCCTGGCATGATACCATCTTCAATATCTCAGACAACGGGATCGTAGATATAGCCACAAGGAATACACAAAAATTTCTGTCATTTTTTATAAGTTTTCCCAGGTCACAGGCGGACTCATTTCCACTCAAGTATTTTTCCAGTAAAATATATGCCTAGTATTGAGAGTGTCGCATAATCTATACTTTTACTTTTTGCCCACTGTATGAGTACTATATGGAGTATGACGAGTATAACCAATAAATAGGCAGACCTATGGAGTAGCTTCCACCTTTTCCCAAGGAGTTTGATGGCATAATTATTCGATGTGAGGAGAAGTGGCGTTGTCACAATCAATGCCAGTAATCCTATAACCAGATAGCTCACAAATCACTGTTGCCACCAAAACTGAGGATCATAGAGAAAGTTTGTATACTTGAGCATATACGCCGCTCAATGTGCCCATGCGAGAGAACCCATAAGTATACCCAATTCCTTTCTCAGTGGCATGAATACCTGGGCAATCGAGAAAGAAAATACTCTCGCAAGAATAGGCAAGAAGAGAATAAGATAGAGTACATTTCGTGCTTGTTCGCCAGTATTTTTTTGTAAACTTGGAACAAAAATCAGAGGTAAAATAAGTACACTGAGTATAAGCAAAAACCTGCTTATAAATCGAGTATTTTGCTTTATAAAATTTTCTATCGGTAAAAGAATGGTATTTATTTTTGTAATCATAATTTAGTATCAATTTTCCAGAATAATCCTTACTTTCGATGATTATAGGCACTATGCCGTACGAATCAAGGAGTATGACGAGAAGTAAGGCATAAGAGCATCCCATCGAACCAAACACGAGCATTATTTTTTATGTGATTTAGTCATGAGGTCGCCCAAAAGGTCGTGTGAGAACAAATGTGATCCAAAAGAGAAGTATAGGAGATATTTTTCTGTAGTATTTTACCAGTGTATAGTCTAGATTATGTATAAATATAATGATTGTAACATTCCAATCCGTAAAGTGGGTCTCCCACCCTTTAATAGAAGCCTAATAGTTACCAAAATTCATCAAAGATTGATCAAAAAAGACGATAATTGTCAGGATTTCTAAATGCTGCTTAGTGTACCTTCTCCATACGGCTAACGGTCTAGAAATCCTCTATCTGTTATACAATCCCACAAAGGGTTTATAACACAATCTAAGCAAAAAAATGACCCTAGGTAGTAGGGTCACAATATGGTCTTAGTGTACGTAATGGTTGGGGATGAGGGATTCGAACCCCCGGAATGGCGGGATCAAAACCCGCTGCCTTACCACTTGGCTAATCCCCAACAGATATACTTTCTTCGAC
>JAYSSG010000088.1:0-4533 GCA_043720655.1 Candidatus Altimarinota bacterium | reverse complement strand
AATGGTTGGGGATGAGGGATTCGAACCCCCGGAATGGCGGGATCAAAACCCGCTGCCTTACCACTTGGCTAATCCCCAACAGATATACTTTCTTCGACGCCTTCAATTGGAGATGTATACATGGCACATACCGATGCATTATCCGCCTAAGCGGACTTATCTTCCACACGTAGTGAGATTGTAGATATTTTTTGTTTTCTGCAAGTTTTTTCTATCCAAAGGGGGTATTTTATTTGCGTAATATGATACTATGGTGTAGAGTAATTCAGTCATCATCATTATTCTTCTTATTTTTATGAAAAAAGTTTTTATCATACTTGGCGTGTATGCATTCCTTACGGCTGCGTATGCAGCGAGCTCACCCGTTGTACAGGTGGTCTCTTACAAGGAACCATTGTGACTGTATTTCTCTCTCCAATGATGGGGAAGTGGTACAGTAATAGATAATCAAGGACATATCATTACCAATAATCATGTTGTTGATAACGGTGTCGGAGGCATATCTGATGACTTCGCTATTTGTATGACAGATAATCCATCTCTTCCTCCTCGATGTCATTATACCGCTTCGGTTATAGATCGTGATGCTGACGCTGATATCGCTGTGTTGCAGCTCGATGCAACGGATATTTTTGGTAAAAGAGTTGATTTCAGTGCTCTCTCTACTCTTGCAATAGATATGAATTATGTTCCTCAGTCCGGTGATACTGTCGTAGCTCGTGGGTATCCATGGGTGGGAGCAAATACTATCACAGAGACACAGGGTATTGTCTCTGGAACAGCACAGTATAATGAAAATAAATACATCAAGACGGATACACTCATTGCAGGTGGTAATTCTGGTGGTCCTTTGATTCGTGATGGTCGGATGATCGGTGTCAATACTTTCCTCATCGGAGGAGGATACGATCCTTCTCTCGGATATTCGCTTCTTATCAGTGAGGCAAATGACTTCATACAAGGAGCGCTCTCAAGCGATAAGACACTTCAATCCAATAATGCTAGCTTTCCTCAGTTTCTCCAAAAAGTAGAGACATTTTCTTCTCAGAAAAAAATCACAGATCCTCTTATTTCTCTGAATTTGTGAGAAAAATATACGATTCTTTCCTACATACCAGCGACGAGTTTTTCTGCCTCTCTTGCAAATGCAGATATGACCTCTGTGTCATCGTTTAATTTTTTTCACATACGGACTCCTCGTATCCGTGATCTGAAGGAACTCCAAAAATATCTCTCCTATGCTATGGGTGCACCAAATGGGACATTTCGTCCTGTAGAGATAGGGGGGAAGACTTTTTATGAGCTCATATTCAATGAAAATCCAGAAAATGAAAAGATAAAAAATGAGCATATATACTTCATGATTGTCGATGAGACACATCTTATTTTCCTCTACTTACAGACGCCAGTTCCAACGAAAAATACACTCGAAAAAATACAAACATCGATTAAAGATTTTCTCTCAAATATTACTTTTCCATCAAAATTTGTCTTTCCAAAAACACAGGATATCAAAATACCATGAGCTGCAATAGGTATCAAATTACTGACCGATTCTTCTGTCTCGTATGATATCAATGAGTATGAGGGGGTGCTCTCAGATTTTGTAGTCAACAAAGAAGATTTCGTGTCCGCACGAAATTATCTTGGAAATTTCTGGAGCAAAGCTCAGATAGCTGTCTTCAAAAACTCTTTTGAAACAGAAGACGATACGGTGGATATATGGCTCAAAAATGTGACAGAATGAATGTACGCGAAACCTCTTGTAAAAAAGAAAGTTACTTATCAGGGACACGAATGATTTCTGGTATGTAGTGAGGACTCCATTGTAGATGAAATAGGGAAAAATAATGAAATTATTCTTTGCGAAGCGGTATTTTTGGTAGGAGATAACCATAAATATATCATATCCAGTCAGATGATTCTTCCAAAGAAGCAATTGAGACGTATCGATACATTGATGGTACAATATCTGACAAAAACCTTACAAGTATCAGATCTATGAGACACTATTTTCAATACTGGAAATCAAACCGTATTATTGCCATATTCAGATGTCTGAGGTCAGAGTATCGCATATCAGGAAGCACTCAGTAGCCTTATTTCTTATGGTGTACTTCAGAGTCGTCCTGTATTTGAAGGGGACGCACCTCTTCATTGGAGAGAATATTTCTCACTTTATATCTGGGCTGTATATCACAAGAAAATGACTGATAAAATCGATACTAAGGATACTGAAAGTCCTACATTTGAGAAGGCTCTCTCTGTCTTGCCTGTTGTACAAAATGACTATGCTGAAGATGATGTATGGCAACTAGAAAAAATCAATAATCTTATACGTTTGCTGGTGGCTGGGGAATCTCTTCCTGGATATGACCTCAATACGGTGTACGAGTTTTCCGATGCAGTATATTCCGAGGAGTGAGTGTATAAAAATATTTGGAATGCTATTCGAGCATTTGAGAGTGAATATTTTGCAGAAAGAGTCCCTATGACACCGGTAAAATATATCTCACAAAAAATTGTCACCTACAATCCGTTTACCGATCTTAGTATACAATCAAAAGAGAGTACAGGAGGAGTAGGTTTTTTCCGAAACAATACTCAAAATAAGATAGATTTAGAAAAAGTCATCTATTGTGATAAAAGCTCTCTTGTCTATTTCTCTCATGAATGTCGTACTATGAGAAAAGAATCATTGCTCGAATCACTCACCTATCCTGTACTCACAAAATGAAAAGCCTTGGAAGTGATCATGTGATATATAGACATATCACTTTGGACACCTAGCCTGACAAAAGCAAAATAAGTATGGTATAAGAAGTGTTTTTTTTGACAAATATGTTTCTGGAGTATAATCGTCTTGTAACCCCTCTTCTATGGATGCACATCAAAAAATCAGTATTGGTATTTTTGGCGCACTCTTGCTCGGAACTATGGCAGCATATACAACTGGTGGGCTCTCGAGTAGTGCTCTCAATTCAGATGCATTGGGCAATACAGATTCCCTCTGCCCTGATACATATATGCGAGACTATGCTGAGATATATCCTCTCGACAAGGCAAAAATCGTAGAGTTACAAGACTTTGTTGACCAGAATTGTACTGGAGAAGTCCTTGAATCAAAGAAGATGTATTGTGAAGCACGGGCAAAGCAGATTAAGACATATTCAAAATCAGTTGAGAGATATGATACATGTATAGGCACTTCTGATACTACTAAGAAATAAAATGCGATATTTCAAAAGATACACCTTCATAAGAGGGTGTATTTTTTTAGAAAGACAGGGTTGACTTACAGATATTTTATATATTATACACTAAATATTTTTATGTCTGAACATTTTCTTCCTGACGTCTCTAGTAGTCCATCAAAAGGACTTGCCACTCTTCTCTCGAATCTCAATACAAAACTTGTAAATGAGAATCAAGGATTTTCCCCTGAAATAACCTTGAGTGATTTTGAGTGAATAAATCAAGAATGGTGTATGAAGCCAGAAGTGGTATGAGCAAAGGTATCACAATATGAGGCATTTCTTGCAGAAATCATCGCACGAAATGATAACGAAATTGAGGAAATAATTGCCGAAATAAGGAAACTCGAAGAAGGATTGGCTAGTATCTCCGTGTATACACAAGAAGAGAAGGAATTGATTGCTGAGAGGTTTCGTTTGGCAGACGCAAATTGGAAACTGGTGGAAAGTTTTCCTGGGCATTTTGAACACGAAGACAGAAAAATGAAACGAGAAAGCGTATTAAGAGAAGCAGATAAGATGAGTAAAGCATTAAACCAGCACGATGCAGTAGAAAGACGAATAATAAATCTGGAAGCACAATTGCTTTCATTCAAAGAAGATAGCGCGACTCTAGGAGATACTCAATTGATAACTATCTTCCAAGAAGCACTATCCCGAATTCATATCCCTCAAGGATGACAGGAAATCAAAACAGAGACAGGACTAGAAGGTATGGCTGTTATCGTAAAAAAGTATCGATTAGGAGTGTTAGCCGTTATAGTAGCATGAGTTGGCGGTTATCTCTATGCCAAAAAATCATGAGAAGAATCTCCAAATAACAGAAATATTCCTCACGAAAACTCAGAAAAATAATAGGTAGTAATTAGACTATCTTATTTTTCCATCGTGCATAGACACCAGTCGTGAGACTTTTGTCGCTTCCTGTTTGAGCGATTCCGAGTTCTCCGTGTTCTATGATTCCTTCCGGGAGAATATCTGCAACGATATTAGCAAGCGAAGTAGAGAAGATACTCGAAGCGTAGGTATTGACGAGGAAAAAGAGAGGATTTGGTGAGAGGATTTTTCTAATACTGGCGAGGAGGAGAGGAAACGAAGTATCGAATTCCCACTTTTCTCCATTGGCACCATGTCAGAAGACGGGAGGATCCATGATGATGCCGTCATACGTATTTCATCGTCGGACTTCTCGTTCGACAAATTTTACGACGTCCTCGAGGATCCATCGAATGGTATTATCTGGCATTCCAGAAAGTGCGAGATTTTTTTGTGCCCAACC
>JAYSSG010000087.1:0-4567 GCA_043720655.1 Candidatus Altimarinota bacterium | reverse complement strand
CTTCGAGTTTCTTCGCGCTCATTCCAACGGGAGTTTTTACATGGTTTTCCAGGTCAACGGTGAATGATTCTGGAATAATTTTTAATACTGTCTGGTTTGTAAGGGTAATACCATTTTGTGCCATATCAAGAACTCGATTCACATCTTCTTGCATGATCTCTGCAGAAGGAATGGTAATCATCGCAGAGCTTCTGTGAATCTGAATACCTGTACCAGAAAGACAAATCCCTACATGTGGAAATTGTTGTCCAGCCATATTTTCAGCTTCTGTGAGAGACTCATCAAGATTTTTCTTGAATTCTTCCATATCAAGGATAATACCCTTTCGGATACCTCCTGAACGAACCACACCAACACCAAGGACATTAAGTTTTGGGCGAGTTGGATTTTCTTGGTCTACAATAAATGATCCAACAAGTGTTTTAATACGAGCACTTCCGACATCGACAAATGCTACGAGGTCACTGACTGCCATGAGAGAAATATTAGGAAGTAGAATGGGTGAGTACAATTTTTATTCATTGTAGATCTTGTATCTATGCGATTTATTTTCAAAAAACCGCTTCAGGACCACAACAAACACCCTGTAATTGTAGAGGAAACAGGTTGGAATGCAACCAAGAAAAATCATTCCGAAATCCATATATATACTACACATTAAATACGGTAAATAACAAATTAAATAGGTTGATTTCACGGAAAGCATCATGGAATCGGTCTTATGAAAAAGCAGGTATGATTTACACTTATAGAACTGATGGTCGTGATGGCAATAATTGCCATTCTTGCTACCGCTGGACTCTCTGCGTATACTGGATATATCAAGAAGGCGAGAGATGCAGTGCGAATAGCTGATATCAACGCTATAAATAATATAGTAATTGGTTCTACGTCTGTGACAGGTGCACCACCACAAACTTCAGCAGGCCTCTATACCATCCTGAGAGATATGAATAATGGTATTGCTATCGCAGACCCGCTATCTTCATGATTTACTGCAAAATTTGTATGCTACGGGTCGACTACTACCACAAAGACAGCAGAATGTTATTATACGTATCGGATATGTGATGGTGGCTTGTGATACGCTATAGGGGCACGCTTTGAGAGCGCTTGAAACGTGGGTCGCTATTCCGAAGACGCTTTCCCATTGATCACCGTTGGGAGTTTCACGTGGCTTATTGATTCTACCTATGAGATTGGAAGCTGTAAAGTGTCCTGCGCTACGAATAGTAGTATTTCTGGTTGCCCTACGAATGTACAGATTGATGTATTCCCAACACGGTTAGATGGCTCAGGAGCTACATGGTTGACTGCATCAGCATAATATTTGTTATTACTACCATTACATCTCTTTGGGCAATGGAATAGACACAATCTCGCACGAGTATCGAATCATCTCGAGAGCTTGGTAAATAATCCCCATTCTCATGTTGCGCTCTTCTGGTGAAGAATCTCTCAGCTTCGGCGTATTCACATAGAGTGCATTGAGATGCCTCGCTGTCGTCGTAATATGAGCGATCAAGAGATGAAATTTGTAGGTCTCTGCACATTGTCCGAGCACATCTTCAAATCCGAGGATATCGAGGACTAAATCCTTATCATACGGAGTGAGCGGCAGGAGACTTGAAGAAGTTTCAGTATTTTTATCATAGCCAAATTCTTGGAGCATTTTTGCAAAACGAACATAGGTATATTGTAGATATGGTCCACTGCTTCACTCGAACGCGAGGACTTTGTCCCATTCAAAAATCCAATCTCGTTCACGATCCTGAGACATAAAAGAGTAAATAATAGCACCAAGTGCTACTGCTCGAATATCTGAATCAGAAAGCTCTTTTCCTCTCTCAAGGAGAATAGATTTCACCCGATCAAAGCTCTCTTTCACGACATCACTCAAAAATATCACTCGACCATGGCGAGTCGACATAGCCCCCTCTGGTAAACTCACAAATCCATTGGCAGCATGCACGAGTTCTATTTTTTTATTCTGTAACCAAGCCTTCTCGGCTGTTGCAAAGAGTTGCTTGAAGTGAAGTGCCTGACGATTATCCACGAAATATATGATTTTAGAGGGGTTCCAATTTCTGAGACGATATTTGATAGCCGAGAGGTCGCTCGCGAGATATCCATGCGTTCCATCTCGTTTTTGGAGAATACAAGAAGGAAGTTTAGATTCTTTTGGAAATACTACCCCCACACTTTCGTCGTCATTTTTTGTAGCAATATACGAACCTACTAGCTCAGAAACAACCGCAGACATGGTATTATCTGGTTGCAAATCTGGCCAAGAACCCAGCTTTGGAAGTGGAAGACCCTCATAAAAACTCTCTCCTATCCAAACATCAGGTTTTGCACCAAAATCGCTCATCACTTCACGAACAGAAGTGAGGCTCGCATCCGTAAATCGTTGCCACAGTTTCACAGACGTTTCATCACCTTCAGAGAGAAGCCGGAACGCATCACGGCATTCTTGATCTATCGTTTCTTCTTGGTCAATTTTTTCTGTAATTTTTACATAGATGTCCAGGAGGTGTTTCAATGGTGCTTCAAAAAAAGCCTTTTCATCTCAGAAATATTTCCAACCCGTGATAAGTTTCCCAAATATTCCACCCCAATCGCCCTGATGCATATCGGCAACAACGGTATACCCCATGAGACGAAGCATATTAATGGTAGCCTGCCCAAAGAGTGGAGTACAGAGATGTCCAATATGGAGAGGTTTGCCAATATTCGCCCCCATGTAATCAACTACGACTGTTTCATGTCGCTCTTCCCATATTGGTAATTTCCATTTGGTAGTTTCCTCAATGTAGATCTCATCCGTGAGAAAGAGGTTTATGAAACCTCAGAGAACTTGCACATCGAGGACAAAATCTTGTTGTTTGAAATATTCAGCGAGAGAAATACCGAGTACTTGCGGAGAAGTTTTTAAGTGTCTTACAGCACCAAAAATATTAACACAGATATCCCCCATTTTTTTATCAGGTGGAACTGTTATCGGAAATATTTCAGCAGAACAATCAGAATGATGAGAAGTGAGAAAAGACTGCAGAGTGGTAGTGATGCGAGTTATATGCATAAATGTGTTTTCACTAGTATAGAAAAAAACCGTTATTTGAAAAGAAAAAAAAGAGCCACACGATGGCGGCTCTTTTTAGGTCACATTAATGTAATCCTACTCGCAAATGAGTTCTTCAGGAAGGTCGTCACATGTTCCTGGATTCTCTGCACTATATTCTGCGATACGTGCTGCGAGAACATAGAGCTCTTGACGAAGGATTTGTCTATTTGGCTCAAAGGTAGCAATAGTACGAGTGGTAAATCCATACTCTTTTGCTGCCTTAGCTACTTCTGTTTGCCAGTTTTTGTACGTTGTTTGTGGGTGGATACAAATACTCTTCATCAGGACTGAGTAGGCCTCAGAACGTGTCATGGTATCAAGAGGTCTGAATTGCCTGTTTGTTGCTGAAATAAGTCCAGCGATTTGTGCTTTTTCAGCTGCTTCACACACCCATGATGATACACCGCGAACAGTATCTGTGTGACTCTTTTGACAATCATAATCAGAATCAAGTGGAATACCTCTGAGGCGAATGCTTATAGAAATGAGCTCTTGTCGTTTTGCATTTTGTGTACAGCCAGCATCAGTACATGACTCTTTTTGAGGAACCACTTCAAGACAAGAGAGATATTTATGAAAATTAAACATATTGCTTGTGTTTCCAATACTGCAGTCATCAAATGGAAGTTCGTCAACTGATTTGAGTGCACATGTTGGTGCAGAATCAAGGAGGGCTCCGACAGTACATGAGGCAGTAGAGCTATCACTCGTGCTACGACATTGGTACGTCCATTTGAGATCAGAACTATTATATGTGACACTTGATGATGATCCCTTCGCACAGAGTACTTGACCACTCAATGAAGTTGTTTTTGGTGCTGAAGTCGTGAATTTACGGAGCGCACTACATTCTGCCGTAAGAGCAGCAGTACCATACGTAACACTGTTAGACCCAGTGCTCTCAGTATTGAGATTACCTGCCACTGTTTGTACACGTCCTGCATAGATAGTTGCTTTGACAAGTCCTTGTGATGCAGAAGTAACATTAATAGTGTAAGTACTTCCTGAGAGGAGGGTAACACTACTACATGCACCATTCACAATCGTCATATCACTACAGACAAATGAATTCGTATCAATAAGTCTATTGAAAGTGGCTACAAACTTGATAGATCATGTCGTGGCAGGATCTGTTTGTTCGCTTGCTTGTGTGATAGAAACAGTCAGAGGCGCCGTATCGATAGTGAGTGCGAGTGTGCCTGATGATATCGGAGTAAGAGAGCCATTATTTTGTGTCGCAGAGAGTGTATGAGTCCCGGATGAGAATGGCTGTGTGGGGACAATCTGAGCCGTACTTGCCACACATGGAGCTGTTCCAATAGGGCTTGTACCGTCGTAGAGACTCACTGTATATCCAGAAATACATGAAACAAGTATTTTTGGCTGTATGTCACTCGTGAAGTTATCAGTACTCGAGGAACCAAGATCATTGAGAGATTCAAG
>JAYSSG010000086.1:0-2085 GCA_043720655.1 Candidatus Altimarinota bacterium | reverse complement strand
ATTCTTCACAACTTCCGGTCAACTTCACTGATGACGCTTTTGAGGCTCTTGAATATCAAAATGAACTCCAATGTAAATATACTGGCGGAACTGTTCTTCATCTGTATATGGGGGAACGGATGAGTGATGCAGAGGCCTGCAAGAACCTCATTAAAAAGGCTCTTTCAAATTATCAACTCCCCTATATCACGGTCACTCCAACCTTCTCTATCTGCCCAAAGCATGGCTACGTCAATGGGGAACATGACTATTGCCCAAAGTGTGATGCAGAAATTGGCTACACAGGTACCAAGTTTGATCTTGAATTCAGAAAAAACTATACTGCTGATACCAAAAAAATAGACACCCTCAAGCACTCTCACGCTTGTGAATGTTCTACCCCCGTCCTCTAATATAATATTTTATTTTTAACCTATTTCCTTTATGTCTGCATCCTTTATTGATAACAACGGTAACACCGTTGAGAGAACAAAGTGTGAAATCTATACTCGTGTTATGGGGTACTACCGACCAGTAAGTCAGTTTAATAATGGTAAAAAATCAGAATTTTATACTCGTGAGTATTTCTCTGAAGATGCATCGAATAACTCTGAATTTATGAGACAGTATCAGGAAACGTAGAGATTCCTCGTTTAATTGGTTTTGTTGGCTAGATATAAATCATCACAAACAGAAAAGGGTTTTTAGGACAGCAACTGTTTGAGCGGGATGAATTGAGTCAAGTGACGAATTCAGATTATAGCGAGTTTTGCTGTCCTGAATGCTTTTGGTACTTTTGGCAACAAAAGTACAAAGTGCAGCCATAATATAATTAACTCCATGTATGTTACTTTCTGGTATCAAAAAATCTACGCTTCTCGATTATCCTGGCAAAGTAGCTACTATTGTTTTTACTATGGGATGTAATATGCGCTGTGGATATTGTCACAATAGTGAGTTTGTCTTGCCAGAAAAAATAAAAAAAATTTGTCATGATTGTATCAGTGAAGAAGTGTTTTTCCGATTCTTGAAGACAAGGGCAGGATTTCTCGATGGCGTCGTCGTGTGTGGCGGTGAGCCAACTATCCACAACGATTTACCCGATTTTTGTAGAAAAATAAAAGAAGCATGATTTCTGGTAAAACTTGATACCAATGGGAGTAATCCGATGATGCTCGGGCAGCTTCTGGATGAAAATCTCCTCGACTATGTGGCTATGGATATCAAATATCCTCTTGAACAATATCGAATTGTAAGCGGTGTCGAGATTGATATCAACCTTTTTAAGAGAAGTATTGAGCTTATCAAAACTCGACTTCCCGATTATGAATTTCGTACGACAGTCATCAAAGGAGTCCACTCCGAAGAAGATATGCGAAAAATTGGCGAAACAATTCGATGAGCAAAGAATTATTATCTTCAGAATTATCGTCCGGGAAATACACTGGATCCAAACTTCCGTGGAACCAGTTGGACCGAACAAGACCTCCAAAAACTCCAGAAAATAATGCAATCGTATGTGGAAAAATGTGGAGTGCGGATGTAGTTTTAGTCCTCATCGCCGTCATCCTCAAAGGCTTCAAGAATAATCTCACGAATCCCCTCAAAGATTTCACCTTTGGGTATTTTTTCTATTTCCTCCAGACTTTTCCAGATAGTTGCATGGATCTCCTCATCTTGCTTCTTCAGTGTACCAGAGACAACCTCTGCAAGGAAAAATTCCTCGTATTTTCTTACCGGACCTCGTTGATTGGTATATTCTATCATCTGTACCCTTTCTGGTCTTGGGAGGAGCGTAATACCTTTTTCTTTCGATGGTTCTTCCTCTGAGATAAGACTGATTTTGAGTCAGAGTTCTTCATAGGCTTCACGAATACAGGCATCCTGAAATGTTTCTTCTTTTTCTACATGTCCCCCAGGGAGTGTCCATGGATTATTTATTCTATGTTTCACAAGCAATACTCGTCACTGAACATCAAAGATAACTCATCGGGCAGAGAATTCAAGAGTTGGTTTAGTCATACGGAGAGTATAGTTTTTTCTGGAGAAATACTAGCCCTGCAAAATCCCATGATCCTGCAATATTACTGCTGTTTTCTTTCCAAA
>JAYSSG010000085.1:0-11842 GCA_043720655.1 Candidatus Altimarinota bacterium | reverse complement strand
GGAAAGCAAGTGATCTCTCTGTAAAAACATATAATTCTAACACAGATTTCCCAATAACTACCCCTAGCGGAAGAATTGTAAATCCGCCTTCTGGTTATTGTTGGCGTGTATCTAAAGAGAAGTTTGAAGAAATGAAAAGTGATAATCGCATTTGGTTTTGAAGAGATGGTAATAATGTACCAGCGATTAAACGATTTCTACACGAAGTTCAAGATGGGACTGTGCCTGTCACTCTATGGCTGAGAGATGAGGTAGGAGATAATCAAGAAGCAAAACAAATTTTGAAAGCAATCTTCTCAGGAGATAAAGAATTTCCATTTGATACCCCTAAACCCCCGCGATTAATTGAGAAGATTATTCAGATAGCGACTAATCCTTGAGATATTATCTTGGATTCATTTGCTGGTTCTGGTACGACTGCTCACGCCGTTCTCAATACCAATGCCCGTGACTCAGAACTACCAAAGAGGAAATTTATTCTTGTAGAAATGGAAGACTATGCAGAAACAATTACAGCAGAGCGAGTGAAGAGAGTGATACAGGGGTATGGTGATAAGGAGTGAACTGGAGGAGGATTTGATTTCTTTGATCTAGGTCCTGCTCTTCTCACAACTGATGGACTCCTTGATGATGCAGCAACCGAAGAAGAAATACGGGCATATATCTGCTATACTGAGACTGCTCTGCCTCTTCCGACTACGAAACTGGTGAATCATGAATATTGGCTCACTCGTACAGAAGATAGGGACCACTATTTCTACTATGAGAGGAAAAATATCACGATTTTGGACAGGGCTTTTCTCAGAACGCTTGAGGTAAAAATGCCGTATTATACGATATGGGCTGATCAATGTGATCTCTCTGAGAATGTGATGAAAAAACATGGACTTACTTTCCGAAAGATACCTCGTGATATCAGAAATATTTAACCCCTCCGTCATTCCCGCGTAGGCGGGAATCCAGGACATCTTACTTCTCATATTTTCCTTATGAAAAAATCTCTTGTTCCGTCAGTTGGTATTGCTCTTTTTGAGGGTGCGTCTATTCGAAAAGTCTCGTATGCTGGCAGATGGTTTTTCTCAGTAGTCGATGTCGTATCTCTGCTCACAGAGAGAGAATCATGAGCTGCAAGAAAATACTGGAACAAGCTCTCAGGAAGGCTTTATGAAGAGTGAAGTGAGTCGGTGACAAAATGTCACCAACTGAAACTGATTGCATCCGATGGGAAGAAATATTTGACCGATTGTGCAGATACAGAGACGATGCTTCGTATTATCCAATCGATTCCTTCTCCAAAGGCTGAACCTTTTAAGCAGTGGCTTGCAACGCTCGGCAAAGAGAGAATCGATGAAATCAATGATCCAGAGCTCGCAATGAAGCGTATGCATGATCTCTATGAGAAAAAGGGATATCCAAAAGAATGGGTCGATATTAGAACACGAGGAATACCTGTGAGAAAATGATTGACTGATGAATGGGATCTTCGAGGTGGTGCAGAATCATACGGCATACTTACCAACGAAATCTATCAGAGCTATAGTGGTATGAATAATAAGAGTTGGATGAAGTTTAAATGAGTAGAAAAATGAAACCTTCGTGACCATATGACACCCATGGAGCTCATTCTCACGATGCTTGCTGAGCAGTCTGCAACTGATATTACCAAATCTCGTGACACAAAAGGTCTTCCTGCGTTGAGAAGAGCAGGGAAAGATGGTGGAGGTGTTGCGCTCAAGGCTCGTCGTGAGCTTGCCGAACAAATAGGGCAAGATCCTATTTCACAATCAAATATGCTCTCTATCACAGAGAAAAAAACTAAAAAAATTTCACTTAAAAAATAATATTTCTGTATGGAACTCAAAAATTATCAAAAACAAGTCATCGAAGATCTCGAGAGTTTTCTCTCTTTTTTGGACATACATGGTAATCCTACTGAAGCATTTTCTGCCTACGCACGAGAAGAACGCAGGATACCAGTGACTGCCTACAATGATAGACTGCCTGGTATTCCCTATACTTCACTCAAGGTGCCAACATGAGGAGGGAAGACGCTCTTGGCAGTCCACGCGGTCGGGAAACTGGTTGAGAGGATTCCTGTCGGAAGTCCTCGAATTGTCCTCTGGTTTGTTCCATGGGATACGATTCTCACGCAGACAATCAAAGCATTTCGTGATATCGATCATCCCTATCGTCGTCGGCTCGATGAGATGCTGGGTGGACGAGTGGCAATTTTTGATAAAGAGGCTGTTCTTTCTGGCGCAGGATTCAATGCTTCGAGTGTACTCGCGGAAACTGCTGTCATTGTCCTCTCGATGCAATCATTTCGTTCGAGGAATAAAGAATCCCGAAAAGTGAATCAAGAAAATGGTAATCTCCACTCTTTTGTTGGAAAATATGAAAGTGGCAGGTCGATTGAATGAGCTGACGAGACTTCTCTGATAAAAGTCCTCCATAACCTCAAGCCAATTATCGTGGTCGATGAGAGTCATCGTGCAGAGACAGAGCTTTCAGAAGAAATGCTCGTGAATCTGAACCCCCGATATATCCTCGGACTCACGGCAACTCCTCAGAAAAATGCCAACATCATCTCCTATGTCGATGCGATTGCCCTCAAAAATGAACAAATGGTAAAGCTTCCCGTAGTTGCCTACAATCTCCCAAGTCGTGAAAGTGTCATCGAAAAAGCGGTCCATCTGAGAAACAGCCTTGAGAAAAAAGCGATTGAACTCCAGGCGAGTGGTGGGAAATATATCCGCCCTATTGTCCTCTTCCAAGCTGAATCACGCACACGAGAAGATGCCGTGAATTATGATAAAATAAAAAAACAACTCACAGAAGCAGGTATACCAGCAGAACAGATAGCTATCAAGGTCGCAGACAAAGATGAGATAAGGGCTCACGACCTCCTCAGCCCTGAATGTCCTATCAGATATATCATCACCGTCGATGCTCTCAAGGAATGATGGGATTGCTCATTTGCCTACATCCTCGCTTCGCTCGCCAATCGTACAAGCGTGCTCAATGTGACTCAAATACTCGGGCGGGTACTCAGACAACCCTATGCACGATCCACGATGGATTCTCGTCTCAATCTCTCCTATGTTCTCTCTTCTTCTATCGATTTTCACTCAACGATTGACGAGATCATTCGTGGGCTCAATAGTGTCGGTTTTGGCAAAGAAGATATCGCATTTGAAAACCTGGATGATACAGTGCAGACAGCTCTTTCCCCAGAGATGACCACTATGGCACTCGAATTCGGACATATACTTCCTGTCACACAGAGTCCTCATACACTCGATAGTCCTGAGGATTTCGACGCTACACACATATCTCTCACAGGAAATGACGAAATAACAGAGAAAATGCTCGAACATGCAGTGCTACAAGATAAACATTTTATGGAAGAAGTGAATTCATTTGGTGAGACATATATCGCTCGTGAATTGAGAGAAAATATGAATATCTATACTGTCAAACCGTCATTTCGAGAACTCATAAAAACTATCAAAATTCCCCAATTTTTCCCACGAGAAAATACACAACTCACTATCATAGATGATCCTGTTCCTCTTGATCGAGAAGAGCTCTCAACAGGCTTTACTCTCAGTACAGCAGACGCCAATATCACACTTGAGTGAGGGATGGATATGTATCGGATTGATCTCGCGAAAGAAAGTGGGAATATCGAATATGGCAAGATAGGGCAAGAGGCCCAAAAACTCCTCATGGATTATATCGATGCACTTCCAGAAAAGCATCAACTCAGAGCCGTCGCAGGGATTATCCGCAAACAGCTCGGAAAATGGGATATGCTCGGCGATGAAGATCTCATGAAATATATTGAACGGGTCCTCGCAGAATCAAATGAGAGTACTATTGAGTATATCAAACAATCTCCTTATAACGCCACTGCTCAGATCAAAAATAAGCTCGAAATTCTCGTCGAAGCTCATAGACAAAAACGATTCAATGATATGCAAAATACTGATCAAATACTTCTCCTATCATCGTGGAGTTTCCGTGAAGAAATCATCCTACCTACAGTATCTCCAGCACTGGAAAAATCTCTCTATGAAAGAGAATGAGATATGAATGGTTTTGAGAGAACCATCATCGAAAAAATAGCGAATCTCTCAAATATTGAATTTTGGCACAGAAATGAAGAAAGAAGAGATTTTTGTATTAATGGCTGGATTAACCACTATCCCGATTTTCTGCTCTATACTGCCTCAGGGAAAATTATTGCTCTCGAAACAAAGTGAGGTGATCGTGACAATAGTGATTCAAAAAATAAGCTCAAACTAGGTAAGGCATGGGAACATCTCTCCCACGGTACTTGTAAATATTTTATGATATTTCAGGCAAACCCTATTGAAGGGGCTCATACAGGAGAAAATATTGTCTCGATTTTAAAGGAATTGTAGAGCAGACCAATTCTATATAAGGCTTTATTGAGAAAATATCAAAAGCTGAAATCATGTATCAAGGCAGTATGGAAGTGTATTATAAAGTGTGAATTTGCTGTAGCTGGACGCCGAGAATCACCACATGCTTCGTAAAATAGAATCATCGTCTCTATGAATTCTCAAAATCATACTTGCGAAGTCTTGCTAGTCTATAATAAATGACATATTTCTGGCAACAATGAAACATCATGGCAGACAAACCTTATCCATGACCAGTATCCAGATATGAGAGGTATAATACTAAAGAATCGATAGGTAAGTTCTGTGTAATCTGTATGATATAAGGATTTTGATCACTTTCTCGATATCAGGAAAGTGTTTTTTTTAAATATAAAAATAATGAAACGCTACAAAAAAACCGCCATAAAGGCGATTTAAGAATATTTTTTTGGTGGGCCGAGAGGGATTCGGTCGCTCTCTGCCGCGACCGGCGCTCTCATCTTCGAAGTGACGTAAGTCACTTCTCTGATTCGATTCTCATCCCTCATCGCATCCAGATATTGTCACAAAAAATCCCTCAGCTCTCGCTGAAGGATATTTTAAGTGACAGTATGGTGGGCCGAGAGGGATTCGAACCCCCGAAGGCAAGCCAGTGGATTTACAGTCCACCCCATTTGACCGCTCTGGTATCGACCCAAAAAATAAATAGAGAACAATGGAGCCACCAATCGGGATCGAACCGATGACCTGCGGTTTACAAGACCGCCGCTCTACCAGCTGAGCTATGGTGGCACTGGATTTTACTTTCCTCTCTCATTTGTCTGCGGATTATATAGAAATAAAAATTATTTCAAATAAAAATCCTTCTCTCTGCTTTTTTATTTTTTCTTTTGAGCAAAGAATGGTGCCAATGGGTGGAGTCGAACCGCCGACCACAGGGTTATGAGTCCTGTGCTCTACCGCTGAGCTACATTGGCATGTGAGTTATGAGTCCTGTTCCGCCTAGGCGGATACATTGGCACGTCCAGTATAGTATCTAAAAAATCATTTTTGCAAGCACATTTTTCATTTTTATTTCAGAAAAATAGATACAATGAATCTCTCTAAAAATATCGATATGACTCTCGTGAAAAATTGGTTTGACGAATCTTCTCTCGTGAAGAAATCTCTTCGTGCTGGATGGGGTGATGGTATTGTGAAATTAGCTGAGAAAAATCCAAATGTGGTTGTCCTCAATGCTGACCTCCCTGGATCTCTAAAACTTGAAAAATTTATTGGACAATTCCCAGAGCGATATGTCCAGGTATGAGTTGCTGAACAAAATATGGCAGGCATCGCTTCTGGTATGGCATTAGCCTGAAAAATTCCGTTTATTACCAGCTTTGCTGCTTTTAGTCCTGGGCTCAATTTCTCGCAAATTCGTCTCGCCGCCTTGTCACATTTGCCACTCAAGATCATCGGAAGTCATTATGGTCTACACGTTGGTCCTGATGGTGCGAGTGCACAGATGGAGTCAGATATCGCACTGATGCGTTCTCTTCCGTCTGTACGAGTATTCTCTCCTGCAGACTATTCTCAGACCGTTCAAATGATAGAGGCTATCGGGGCAGATGTTACGACCGATTATATTCGAGTGACACGAGCTGACTTTCCTCTTTTTCTGACAGATAGTTTTGAAATCGGAAAAGCTCAGAAACTCCTCGATGGAGATGATGTCACCATTATAGCAACAGGTTCGATGGTGTACGAGTCCCTTATGGTCGCCAAAGAATTGATGACATCTGGCATAATGGTCGATTTTCTCAATATTCATACGATTAAACCGATTGATCGTGAGAGTATTATTCAATCGGCTTCGAAGACAAAAAAAGTGGTCGTAATCGAAGAGCATAACATCGAAGGAGGACTCGGCGATGCAGTCGCTTCAGTCCTTGCAGAGAACTGTCCAACTCGTCTCCTTAAGATTGGTATCAATGATACATTTTGAGAGTCAGGAAGTCATCATGAACTCTGGCTCAAATATGGGCTAGATAGAAGTGTCATGTTGCCTCGAATTCTTGATTGGATAGATAAGATATAATTATTTCTGATTGTCTCACAATACGCCTTAAAAAAAGAAGAGTGAATCTTGTTTTTTTCCCTGTTTTATTATCATCAGAATATGCTTCGAACGATTGCCTACATTATCTTTTTGTGTACAGGGATTTTTGCCTTTAGTCTTATTGTGCTTTTTTTCCGTTCACAGGACATCGAAACGCCTCAAATAAACATAGGAGGAAATCAAACGGTTGCAACTGGTAAAACACTGGATGTTATCAAAAAATCGTACACGTTTAAGAGCTCAGTGCAGAAAGACATTTTTGGAGTTTCGGTGTTTCGTCTCGATGTCGATATTCGCACATCGGATAGGATACGTATGTATGTGTTTCACGATGATTATGCGACGATCAAGAAAAATCTCCTCCTTCTCGATAGTATCTATACATTCTCTGAAGTAGAAGAGTCATTTGGGAAAGTCTTGTTTCTCAATGACAAGGCAAACAATGACCAAATAGTACGTTTTATTACGGAAGCAGATGGTGTCGTCCTTGGTTTCGAAGTACTCAAAGATGAATACAGTCGCCTAAAGGGTTTACTTTTACAATAATTTTTTATAATACCAGTATTACTTAATTACCACTACTTTATGTCAAAGAAACACCAACTGACTCGAGAGGGTCTTGAAAAACTCCAAAATGAACTCGAAAATCTCCACAATATTACTCGTGTAGAAATTGCTGAGAAGCTCAAAATCGCAATTGCATACGGAGATCTCTCGGAAAACTCTGAGTACCAATCAGCACGTGATGAGCAAGCAGCAGTCGAGATGCGTATCTCTGAAATCGAAGAAGTTCTTGAAAACTATGAAATTCTTGATATTGATAAAAAAGCAAAAAAGAACAACACGGTTACTATCGGAAGTACCTTCACACTTGATGTCGATGGAGTCAAAAAAGTATTCACTCTCGTGGGAAGCACAGAAGCAGACGTCCTTCAAAATCGTATCTCAAACGAATCACCGATTGGTATGGCAGTCATCGGAAAAAGCGCAGGAGAAGCGGTCAATGGAGTCGCTCATGCGGGTCCGTTTGAATACAAACTTATTGACATTGCCTAATCTATGGAGTCTTTTTTCCTTAATTACATCATCTTTATACCGTTTGTTGCTTATGTCGTAGCAACGCTTTTAAAGGGGGTATTTTTGTGGAAAAAGAATGCCTTTAATGTGAGTACGATGCTCTCTACATGAGGTATGCCTAGTGGGCATTCAGCCTTGGTATCCAGTATCGCAACGGCAGTTGGTATCAAATATGGTCCGTTTGATGATCACTTTGCTATTGTGCTCGTCTTCGCAGCTATTGTCATCTATGACGCGATGAATATACGTTACCAGTCCGGACTTCATGCACATGCTCTCAATAAAATCCGTGGAGAAAAGCAACTCAATGAATCACTCGGACACCTCCCATCAGAGACGCTTGCAGGAAGCATTGTGGGCGTTCTTGTAGCAGCGAGTTTGATGTATATCTAAATAATTATTTCAATAAAAAAGTCTCGCTTCTAGAAAGGAGACTTTTTTATTATATCACGATATTAATGCAAATTTGCAAGTAAAAAATCAACGCATATATTGATTCGGGATTTCTCAGGGTATACTAAGAGTGCACTGTTTTAATTCTTTATTCTCGTTTTATGTACTCACTCAACAGAGCTCAGCTCATCGGCAATATCACCGTGGATCCAGAGGTACGTGCGCTCCCAAATGGGCAGCGTGTTGCTAATTTCTCTCTAGCGACCAACCGTCGCTATACTGATAGTGCTTGAGTACAGCAAGATGTTCCAGAATATCACAATGTCGTCATGTTTGGTAAGCTCGCAGAAATCGCAGAACAATATATTCATAAAGGAAACAAGCTCTATGTAGAAGGCCGTATTCAGACACGAAGCTGGGAAGATCAAGCAGGTCAGAAAAAATATAAAACTGAAATCGTCGCAGAAGAGATGATTATGCTCACACCCAAAGGTACTCCTATGGAAGGCGGAGCGTATCACACGTCATCTTCTGTACCACAAAGCGAAGAAAATGCTCCAGTACACACTACTATCCCACCAAAGGAAGAACGAGTCTCTATCGAAGATGTCCCATTTTAGTTTCTTTTTCTTTCTTTTCTCTAGTCAATGGAAGCTTTACAAACGATACCATCAAAAACAGGATCACATTTTACCGTTCATGCGGGTATTTCTGATACACTTTTGCCACAGTTAGTGGCTTTTTCGACGTGTGATGATCCAGATCTAAAAGCGTTTACTCATGATGCGACACGATTTAGGACACTTGAAGACACCCAAAAATGGGTGAGAGATAGTGCTCGTCAAATCTACACATTGACCCCAGTAGACAATGACAGCTCCTTGGCTGGTCTTGCTTGGTTAAGGGAAGAAAACAAAACACATATACCAGATAGTGTAGAAGATGAAACATTGTTTCAGCTCTACCAACAAGTGCCATGAAATATGAGACATACTGTGGCGGGCCGTATCTATGGGCGGTATCGAGGATTGAAACTCGCTATTCCATTTATGGCGCTAGCACAGCAACATTATATCACGCAAGTGCAGTCAAATGTAGGATTCATTCTTGCTGATATTCATAGTGAAAATACCCCTTCACAGACATTGTTTCACAGACTTGGCTACAAACACCTATGACCTAAGGGGGAGGAGAGAACTCTGTGGTTATTGGATGCGAAGTAATAATAAAACCCCCTCATTTCAAGGGGGTTTAAAAAATATATACAGAGAAAATTATTCTCCGGCTTTCTTGGAATTCAAGAGTGCTTTGGTACCACCTTTCTTGATAGGTACTATCTTACATTCGACATGATGACGGACATTTTTGTCAAATTTCTTGTACTTCTTTGTCTTGTCCATATCGACTGGATTGACACGGAGATATCCGCACTCACGACCTGACTCGAGAGAAATGAGTTTAAATTTTTGTCCTTTACCTTTTGCCATATGAAATAATTAGAAAAACAGGGGTATTATATAAATATAGATTTTTTTGCAAATGTATTTGTGCTATGTTTTATTTTTCTGAAGCCGCACGACTGTTTCGATATGATGGGTGTGAGGAAACATGTCGACAGGAGTCACGTCTGTAAGGGTGTATTCACTCTCTCCACAGAGAATCACAAGGTCTCGAGCAAGAGTAGCAGGGTTGCAGCTGACGTAGATGATTTCTTCTGGAGAAAATTGTCGAATAATATCGGGAGCATCCGGATGCATACCAGCTCGAGGAGGATCTATGATGATGACATCAGGATTTTTCTGCGATCACTGTCTCCAGTCTTTCAGAAAATTCTCTACAGGAGCATTGATCACTTCGACATTTGTGATTCCATTTTTCTCGAGATTTCGTCTATTATCCTCACTCGCTGAAGCGACGATTTCAACAGAGTACACTTTCTGCGCTTGGCGTGCTACGATCATTCCTATCGTGCCTGTTCCAGCATAGAGATCAAAGATAATAGGATTTTTTGTCTGAATCAAATCCTGTGTTGTCCGGTAGAGCACTTCAGCTCCGAGTGTATTTGTTTGAAAAAAGCTTCGTGGACTGATATCAAAGGTGAGATCAAAGAGTGTTTCAGAAATAGTAGGACTTCAGCTGATGAGCTCATAGTCTCCTTGTACGATGTCAGCTCTCCCTGTGTTGTGGAGGAGATAGAAAGCATCAACCGTTACTTTTTTCTCTTCAAAAACATGTATGAGAGATTTCAACGCTGTACGGAAATCTGCTACAACTGAATCAGTTTTTTCTCAGAGAAAATCAGTATTCACGGAGAGGATAATCATGGTTTCATTTTTCTTTTTCCCTCTTCGTATCACCAGATGACGCCAGAAACCTTGATATATTTTAGTATCGTAAGTAGGGAGTCTGCTTTCTCGTGCGAATTGATCAAAAATATGAAAGAGAATATTCGTCGTCTCATCACCCAGAGCACAGTAAGTGCAGTCGATAATACGGTCAAATTGAGCTGGAGCATGAAAGCCAAAACGATATTCCTCGTGGATTCATTCTCTTCATGAAATATATTTTCCCCAACTGAATTCTACTTTGTTTCGGTATCCATACGTTTCTGGTGAGACTTGAATAGGGTGCCAAGTAGTATCTTTGGTCAGTTCTGGCGTATGATGAAAGACTTCTCGTATTTGTTGTTCCTTGATTTTTGTCTGTTCTTCATAAGGAATCGGGAGCCATCGACATCCTCCGTACACTTGGAAATGTTCAGGAAGTACCTGCTCAAGAGGGGATTTCTTCACGACATTGAGTATCTGTCCTTCGATGCGATTGGACCGGTTTTTCACAACACGGATATCCACAATACTTCCAGGGATAGCTCCTCCAGAAATGATAATTCTTTTCCCAGATGTTGGATCAGTCGCAAGACCTGTGCCTCAGAGAATGAGTTTTTCTATGGTAATATTTGTGAGAGTGTCATTTTTTTTCATGAGAATTGTTTAGTGTTTAGAGGGTAATGTGTCTTTTTTTCTTCTTTGCGTGAGGATCAGAGAAATTCTCATCACAATCATAGATTTTGACTCCGTCACGCTGGATATGATTTCTGAGAACAGTTTCCGTACTTTCGTAGTGAATACAGAGGACTTTACGCGAAATACTGAGCCTTTGATGGAGGATAGAATTGATATGAAGAAGTTTTTTCTCATCGATTTCTCCTGAAAGAGCAATATCAATATCTGAGGTAGGTTTTGCATTCTCGAGAGCATGAATACCAAACACCCATGCTTCCTGTATTTCTGGATATTCTTTCAAGGTCACCCGTATTTTATCGAGTAATTGGAGTGTGATATAGGCAAAGTGGATATCGTAGGAAGTACGACGTGAATTCATCAGACGAGACATAGAAGGAAAGTAATTAACTATTTTTCATAGGAGTTCCATCTCGAAGCATAGCTTCATGAATGGAGTGAGCTGCAAGGCAGCCTTCTGCCGCAGACATAATGGTTTGACGGAATTTGGCAGAATTGGTGGTGACATCTCCAGCAGCGTAGATACGGTCATTGGAGCTTTTTTGGTGAGCATCAACTACGATACAGTTTTCTTCATCAGTTGTGATTCAGAGATCTTTGATAAGGTCGATACTTGGTACTGATCCTACAGCGACAAAGACACCTTGTGTTGGAATAATTCGACCATCAGTAGTAGTGACAGATTCTACACCAAATTTACCATTGATTTCTGCAAGCTCAGTATTGAAGATGATTTCCATATTTGATTCTTCAACAACTCTATCGATCCATATTTGCTCCGCTTTTGGCTTATCTTTTCGGACAAGGATTTTGACGCTTTTGCAGAGATGGGCGAGATAGAG
>JAYSSG010000084.1:0-12150 GCA_043720655.1 Candidatus Altimarinota bacterium | reverse complement strand
AGTTCACCCGCATCATGGAGTGCAAGTTCTTGTGGCGTAAGCCTTGTTCAAGTCGTAGACATATAACCTAAATTAAAAAATACCTTAATATAAGTATTATAGGTACGATCCATAAAAATGCAACCCTCCGTGTATACATCCCTAGAACGTCACTGGCACATCAAACATCATACTATTTTGTGGTTCTCCAGAAGGATTATCATTTTTGAATACGAGCATTCCTGGGCTTCCCACCGGTTGAGCAGGGAACGTAAGAGTCGCCGTAAAGGGTACCATATTTTCTGTCATCCACTCTCATTGAGCTTGAGCGATAGCTGTTGTTATGAGGACATTGTTTGCATCTCGGAGCTCAATAGGAAATGAAGCTTCAAAGTACCAAGGACCACGAGCTCTTCCTGTTAAGATAATAGGACTTGTAATAGCAGTATTTGGAAGAGGGGTAGCTACTTCGATCATCTGCTGTGCATCATGAGCCATTTCTGGAGAGAGCTTACCTTGAGCTGAACTATTCGTGAGCGGTACGTCATCAATCACAATCGGAGCATGTGCACGCTGAAAGAAAAAGAGATAGACAAGAACAATCACAATAATTGCTATACTCACCCAAGAAAATATATGCTTCATAAATTAAGAAATATTAATAAGAGAAAGAGTGTACTTGGAATAGAGAAGAAATCAATCAGTATAGTCAAAAATCTCCTTTCATACTATTTGATTTTGAGAGAAAAATAGAGTATTCTGAGAGTATGAACCACAAGTTGTGAAATAACTATTCTGAGAAACGTCCTATTCTCCGTAAAATTGGTCTATTCTCCGTACCTATAGCTATTTCAATGCTGGCGATGAAGTGTAGTGAAAAAGTTGAAAATATTTTTCAGGTATGAGATTCCAAACGTTCCACAGCCGTACAAGTCTTTCCAAAAAATACGCTCTCAGAGTCCCAAACAATAGCTGCTGAATGGGAAGAGGCCAATGAAAACCAAGTCCTCAAATCTTACTGTATCAAGAAAGGCGATACACTCTCTCAGATTGCGAGAAAACATGGTGCTACACTCGAAAGTATCCTCAAAATCAATAAAAAAATCACTTCAGCCAATGCTATCCAAATAGGAGAAACCATTCTGATTCCCTATGATGGCTCAGAAAATACTCCACTTCCTACTCTCGCGACAGAGTGAACGCCGGTACCTCTCGCATTTGATAAAAAATCTCTTGTAGCTATCATGAGAAATGTGCTCACACGACCAGAATGAAATCTGATTTGAACTATTGGAGATCAACCGAGTGATATAGCAAGACTCAAAATAATAGCAGAGAAAGCAGGACTCTGAGAGGATGTAGCAAATGTCCGATATGCCAATCTTTGTGCTGCCAATATGCGAGCCGTGGGGACTTCTCTCAAGCATCATCTCCAGGATTTAGGTATCGATATTGATCTTGGTTGGAATAAGTGAAAAAATGGTATTGGCGTGGGTCAATACTTCTCAGAGTTGAGCCAAAAGAATGAACTTCCAAAAGGATATCAAGTAGTGACCACGAAAAATAATCCTGATCCAGAGAAACTCAAACAAATCCTTCTCGATACAGGATCCGAGTATAGTATCTTCGTTCTTTCATATTCCCATGCTGCAGACGGTCATGTCAATCTCGCATTCCGAGTCGGTGATGATATTATCATTTTTGATCCTTCTTGGAAAGGGAAATCGGCTGGCTGGCCAGAAAGATTTCATCGATTTGAGGACTATGTAAACCATTTTGTCGTCGGAAATACAACAACTGGATACGTCAAAGAAAAAAATCGATATAACCTCTTCAATGTGACTTGCGTTCCTGCTCATCGTATTGATGCAAAGGAAATACTCGCTCAAAAAAGTATTCCCGAAGAAAAAATAAAAGACGATGAGGATATGCGAAGTCTCACAATGGTATTTGAGGGGTTTGCACCACGTATGCATGTAGATACACGGGGAAATGACAAAGTCACCTATGCTATCGGATATGGCACCAATATTGGCACCATGCAGAGTGAATACCCTTTTGGATCTTATGGAAAAGAAGTCGCTGACTATTTCAAAAAACAATGACACAGTATTGAATCAATCAAGCAAATAATGCAAGGAAAGAAGGACATCTCTCAGACTGCTGCTCGTGATCTTTTTGAAATGCGCTATATCGCTCGATACCAGAAACTTCGTACATACTGCGGAAAGAACTGGAACAAATACCCTCCTATTGTGCGTAATATGCTGGTCGATATGTCATATAATATGGGAGAGTATGGTATATTTCCAAAGTGAAATCTTCCAGGCTTCCCTGATGCGGTGGCTGCACTCAATCGTAGTGATTGGGTAGCCTATATCAATGCTATCGTGGACAGTAAGTATGCTGAAGATGTCGGTGCACGTAGAGTCGGTAAATGGATCGGTATGATAGTCCATGATACCCTCAAAGAAAAAACTTCAGGACTCTCAGCAGAGGCTCAGAAAATACTCTTCACCTATACTGCCAAACACAGCATTGATCTCAATACAGAGATAGCACAGGTAAAATAAAATCTAGACTCGAAACACAGACCGTATCCGTGTAATGTTTTTTGTCCTCAATAACTCTATTTTATCAAGAAAGTCAAAATGACAAAGTACTCGTATTCTCCTACGAGACTTTTTCGGCTATCAGATTTCTGGCACTGAGTGATGGGATATGTGGTATGAGCTGTTTTACACTTCTCACAATACGTGCAGAATCCCCTAGATAAAGATGAAGCATCAGAGGTGATGCTTCGAATGCCTCAAGAGTATCTTGAAGTTTCGCATGATTTCTACGTCCATCAGCACCTCCTATCAATACCACACGAAATTTACGACGTGTTGATTCGATATGTACGTTCACGAGAGAGGCTACCTGGGCGGCATAATCCACTCATTCTTGCAGTGGAATACGAGCTATTTGATCTCGTAAATCCACATCAATAAAATTAGAGTCATCGACAGTATCAGTATCTTCACGCGTATTTTGATTGAGATGAAGATAATTCAATCCTGTTGAGAGGTTCGTCAAAAGTCATGACCAGTCCTGTGGACCACCCGCAACTGTGCGTCGATTCACGGCAATAGCGTGAAAATTGGCTGGTTGCCCCTCTATCATGCCTTCTTCAGAAAATACATGACCAAGAGGTACTTCTCTTGTTTTTCATCCTTCGAGGAGATTTTTGAATCGAGGATTAAATTGACAACCAATTTCATGGGCGACCCCTCGAGTATTTGTACCAGACTGATTCGTTCCTACGATGATATCTATCGGTCTATCTGAAGACTCTCCTGTCTGCAAATAAGTACTAAAGACATCGGTCGGGACGATTTTTGTAATCATAGAAAAAAGTTATATGATTTCATTATCACGAAAAAATATATTCGTCAAATCTAAAGTCTCTATCCTCGACTCAAGTAACTCTCAAACGCGGGAGAGAGATTTGGAATCACAGAATACTCTTTGTAATTCTTCGGCTCAATCCAAATAAAGGATTCATGATCTTCACTGAGTGTGACCTCTGTGGAATCAGCAAAACACTCAAAAAATGTCCCGATAATCTGCCACTGTTCCCCTCTCACGACTGGTCTCCATTCATTCACAAAAAACGGGCGACCAATAGTCACCGCAAGTCCCGTCTCTTCTCGGATTTCTCGAAGCAATCACTCATCAAATCGTTCTCCAGGATTCACTCTTCCACCCACGATATCATATTGTCCTACATTGGATCCGTCGACATACTTGGGGGACTCTTTCAGAAGAAGAATTTTTCCCTCGTGAACAATAAATGCTTTTGTGGCTGCAAAGAGTTTGATATCCATATTGAAGAGTATACCGAGATTTATTAAAATAAAATACCTATTCAAATATGATCCGTACATTACTTGTAAGAGTTGAATTATCTGATACAATATCAGGGTTTTTTATAATTTTAATTATCTCCATGGAAACATCCTCTCCTGAAAAAAGAATTATTTTCTACTCAATCATTTGAATATTGATTATTATAGGACTTTGGAGAGATTTTGGATCTCTCATAACACAGTCAATTTGATCTGGAGATCCTGTTCAATACCTGGCCTGAACGGAAGATCCTATTCAAGAAGATTATAAATTCTATAGTCCATCACATATATTAATTAATACTAATGGAGATATATTTGTTTCTGAATCTCAAAATAATATCTTGCATAAGTTTGATTCTTCTGGAAAATTTCTGATGAAATTTGGGAAGTATCAATCTATAAGTGCAGATTTTAATTATCCTCAAGGAATGACACATGATGTACAGGGAAATATATATGTTACCGACTTTCTTAATCGTGTGCAAAAGTTTGATTCTTCTGGAAATCTTTTAATGAAGTTTGGATCTATGTGAAATAAGAAAGGTCAGTTCAATCAACCAGTTGATGTTGCACTAGATTCTCAATGAAACATATACGTTGCGGATAGGGGTAATAGAAATATCCAAAAATTTGATCCTTCTGGAAAATTTCTCATGAAAATTGGAAAAGAAGGGAATGGACAACAAGAATATACATATCCTTCTTGAGTAACAGTTGATGCTGAAGATAATATATATGTAACTGATTCCGGGAAATGGCGTGTGCAAAAGTTTGATTCTTCTGGAAAATTTTTGATGCAATTTGATATTCTATGATGAAGCGGGGCTGGAGAATTTGCTCCTGGTATTGACATAGTCATAGATAAAAGAGGGGATATTTATGTCTCAGATATCCTCAATTGACGCATCAAAAAATTCAATACCTTATGAGTACTTATATCTGAATTCGGCAACTCTTGAATGGTGTTGTGAAGTATCGATTTGGACGACTCAAATAATATCTATGCAGTTGATAGTATCAATAAACGTATACAAAAATTTACACCTGACATGGCTCATACCATAAAAAATAGCCCTGTTCCAAATCAATATGATCCATCATCAGAAATCCCTAAAAAAGAGCCCCCCCTGAAGTATGTTCTTCAATTTGGCTCATGAATTGAAAATAGTGAATTTAGTTTTGTGGATGGTGTAGCAACTGATGTTGAAGGAAACGTCTATACAGCAGAATGATGATGATATACTAAACGTATACAAAAATTTGATCCTTCTGGAAAATTTCTTATGAAGTTTGAAACTGAATGATATACAAATATAGCGGTGGATAATAGAGGATACATATATACCGCTGGACTAAATAATGTTCACAAATTTGATCCTTCTGGAAATTCTGTAACAAAGTTCACTACTGGAGATACTGAGTATGGGTCGACTTGGTACATAAATGGAATTACAGTAGATGAGTTGGGGAATATTTATGTAGCCGAGGCTTTGGACTATGGCAGGGATGGACGGGTACAAAAATTTGATTCTTCTGGAAATTTTCTGATGAAGTTTGGCTCTAAGTGAATTGATAGTAGGGATTCCCTGGATGGGCAATTTCTTAAACCAAATGGAATTGCTCTTGATACATCTGGAAATATTTATGTAGTAGATAAAGAAATAGGACGGGTACAAAAATTTGATCCTTCTGGAAATTTTCTGATGAAATTTGGTCATCGTTATGATTATTTTCCTGATATAGAGAGTATCGCTCTTGATACATCTGGAAATATTTATATTGTAAACAGAAATCATCTTCTACAATTTGACCCTTCTGGGAATCTTCTTATGAAATTTGAAAGTGATTGATACGATGATGGTGAATTCAGTGCGATGAAAGGGCTAGCAATAGATCTTTCTGGAAATATTTATTTAACCGATAGGGGTAGCTTTCGTATTGAGAAATTTGTGTTATCTGAAAAAAAAGATTAATTCTCCTTATTCTTTCTACCAAGAAGATCAGACATACCTCATATAATAGCCCCCAATAAAGCAGCTGCAATTCAAATAACTAATCCTCCGATTCATACGGTACCAAAAAATTCAAAGAAACGAACATGTGATGATGAAGCCCCCATAATGCCAGGTATCGTGAAATGAATAAGGGAAAATCAGTTTATCATAAAAGCCAATATAAGGGTTCATGTAAATCCTAGCAGAAAAAACAAAATACCATAAGCAAGCCAATCTTTATCATTTATCGTATATACAGTTCTCCAGATATTCTGGAAAATCATAGCATACAACGCTATAGACGAGATGGCCGAGATAGCAAATAATATTTCAACCCAGAATAACTCTGGAGGTAGATAACCCTTTTCCCAATCATATTGCACAGCTACTAGATAACTCACAATAGAGATAATGGGAAGGAAAAGTATTGCGTATTTTTTGAGAAAATTCATACTTTTATTTTATATGAATGCAGGTAATTGCAATATAAAATATACTAGATACCAAATACCAACTCTATAGCAGCCACATTCGCTGGCAAGAGAGTCGTCAGAAAATGTGCTTCTGGATTTCTGAGGGCTTCTGAGAGAGTCGGTGGAGATACTTTTTTTGAACTCGCTTGTGCGAGAGATTCTTTTCTCATCTCGACCATGAGATAACAGAGCGATGTCCACTCTTTGGAAGAAACAGCAAGCAGTGTGTGCTCGCTGTTTTCTGGTTCGTGTCATTGACGTACACAGAGAACGGCAGGCATCGTAAATGTCTCATCTTCTGCATCTTCTTTCCATTCTTTTTTCATCGCCATACAGAGAAGCTCCACGACTCGACCTCGAGTACGTTTTTGAAATGCGAGAAATCCTCGTGCAGGACCTGGCTCCATACATCGATCATCTGGTCGCCAAACAACCTCTCCTTCTGGAATTCTGTCAAAATTCGCCTTCTTAAATTGTATCCTTCATTGAAGAATATATTTCATAGCATTGGAAGTACTCGCTGATACTCCCGATCCACCACAGTCATCGAATTGCAAATCTACACCTCATTGTCCGAGAACAGTCATGGACACCATAGCTCCATTAAATCCACCATTTACCAACGACATATTAAAGTATGCTTCTCACTCGGTCCGAAGAGTAAATCTATCATCCATTCCATTATTATCAGGAAAAAATATGTTCGTCAAATATAAATAATACTCTTGTTAAATTAGATAAAAAAATTAATCCTATTTCTCCATTTTCTTATATTCAGATATTATATTATTTCTTATCTTGTCATTTATGGCAGATTGAATGAAAAAATTTTCTAACAATAAAAGAGCCTTATCTCTTGTTGGCAATTCTTCTTTGTAAATCTTTAATAGTTCAACACTATTCTGAAAATATTGAGCCGTTTCTACACTTTCCATGTTTATTTGAGCTATTCTCTCCGGCTCTTGAAACAAAAGGTCCATTAATTTATAATCTTTCATTCCTTTTTGTCATAAAAAGGCCAATTCAATTCAAGAAAAATAAACTAATAGAATCAAATATTGATCTACTAGAGCATTAAAAATATCCAGGAATTTATCATCACAATTATTTTTATTATTCAACCACGATAAGTAGAATCCTGATAATAAAAAATCGGTGAACATGCCCGAAATAACTCATTGCTGTTTAACATTCGATACATCACTGAATCAGTTCAAGGAAATAAATATCTTAGAGTAGCGATTAAATATAAATTTAACTAATAAATCTCTTAAGAAAATATAATCAAATTTCTCTATCGAGAGCATTTCTGAAATTACTACATTATTTTCTCTATTGCCAAATACGTTTCATAAGTAAAACTCGTACTCGCTAACAAGCTCATTCGGAACTATCTTTTCATGTAATACTAATAATTCTTGTGGGTTAGTATCTAGATACTTCAATTTGATAATTTTTTCGTAATTTTCTCTCCAGAAATTACTTCATACAAAATTATTGCTATTTTTACTACATAAGTGCAGTAGAAGCAATGTAGTTTCACTGGATTGAAAATTATAGTACAGGATTTTATTAATCAATTCCTCTTTCTGCTCGAAATTCTGGATTTTCTTCCTAAAGCCCATTCCTTCTAATAATGCTACAAAAGATCACATATAAAAATTAGTTAAATTCTATTTTCTGAATTTCCGAAGAAATTTCTAAAAATATACAGTGCTTATAATTATATTTATCTTTTAATGCTTGCAATGTTCTTATATCTTTATCTTTTTCTCTTTGAAGCACGGGGGCTTTTTTTAATTCGATTGCAATATAATTTACTCACTGGATTCATCTTCTGTGAATAACAATATCTGGAATGATACAGTTATTTTCTTCTGAGTCGCTTCTCTTAGGAATGCAAATACCATCACGATTGTACTCACAATCAATATTCCACCCCTCAAATGCTACATGCCTTTTAATATAACAACATAAACTCGCGCTAAGAGTTCTTTCATTAATATTCATCTCTATAAGCTCCCCTTCTTCCTCAATAAACTCTAACAATATTTCGCGCAGTATTAAGTCTATCTCTTGCTGAGAGTGGTCATTTTTCATAAGATTTACTACTGACACGCCTCACAACTCGATCCATTCAAGATAGAACACATCACCTTTTGTTCCTCAGTGAAGACCTTTGATGCTGGTGTTGCCACCATTTCCATATCAATAGTAGAGGCTACCGTATTTTCTTCTGCAGTCGCAGTGACAGCAGAGGCTACAGGAGTAGCTGAGGTGAGACCGAGCGATGCAGCAGCAACAGTCGTTCCGAGCGTTGATTTCTCCACACTGGTTGCTCCGAGTGTTCGGAGGTAGTAGGTTGTTTTCAGACCTGCTTTCCATGCCATCATATAGGTATCGTTGAGGACTTTTCCGCTCGCTCCTTTGATAAAGATATTGACTGATTGTGCTTGGTCAATCCACTTTCCTCGGACTGCAGCTGCCTTGATAACCCACTCTTGTGAGATTTCGAAGACTTCTTTGTATTTATCTCGGACGTGCTGTGGGATTCGTTCAATATTTTGGATAGAACCATCGTGGAATTTGAGATCAGCCACCATCTGTGCATCCCAGAGACCGAGCTTCTGGAGGTCGAGAACGAGATAATGATTGATGACAGTGAATTCTCCTGAGAGATTTGATTTCACGTAGAGATTCTTGTAAATCGGTTCGATACATGGGTATGAACCAGCAATGTTTGAGATAGTTGCTGTGGGAGCGATAGCCATCGTGTTACTGTTTCGCATACCATGTTGACGAATATGTTCTCGGACAGGAGTCCAGTCGAGAGCACTGCTTCGATTGACTTCGATAGTCTGACCACGCTCGATTTCGAGAAGTCCAACGGTGTCGATTGGGAGGAGATTTCTGTCCCATTTTGAGCCCTTGAAACTCGAATAGGCACCGCGTTCTTTTGCCAGCTCAGAGCTTCCGAGGATAGCATAGTAACTGACCGCTTCCATCATACGATCGTTGAATTCTACCGCTGCTTCAGAATCAAATGGGATATCCAAGAGGTAGAGTGCATCAGCGAGACCCATGATACCGAGACCAACCGGTCGATGGCGCATATTGGATGTCTCTGCTTCCTTGGTAGGATAGAAATTGATATCGATGACATTGTCGAGCATTCGCATACCGAGTTTGACGGTGCGAGCGAGCATATCGTGATCGAGGCGACCATTGATAATATGCTTTGTGAGATTGACTGATCCAAGATTACACACGGCTGTTTCTTCAGCAGACGTATTGAGGGTGATTTCTGTACAGAGATTTGAATTATGGATGACACCGACATGATCTTGTGGTGAGCGGACATTACAAGGATCTTTGAAAGTAATCCATGGGTGACCGGTCTCAAAGAGCATAGAGAGCATTTTTCTCCAGAGTTCTTTTGCTTTCATCACTTTGAAATGCGAGATCTGTCCATTTTGAGTCATCTTCTCGTATTCTGCGTACTTTCGCTCAAAGCTCATACCATAGATATGATGGAGGTCTGGTACATCTGATGGAGAGAAGAGTGTCCAATCCCCGTCTGATTCGACTCGTTTCATGAAGAGATCTGGAATCCATGCTGCTGTATTCATATCATGTGTTCGACGACGCTCATCACCTGTATTCTTGCGAAGCTCGGCAAAATCTGGGAAATCAAGATGCCAACACTCGATGTAGGCACACAGAGCACCCTTTCGTTTTCCTCCTTGATTGACCGCTACGGCTGTATCGTTTGCGATCTTGAGGAATGGAATAACACCCTGAGATTCACCATTGGTTCCTTTGATTTTTGAACCTGTTGCTCGGATGTTTGTCCAGTCATTTCCGAGACCACCTGCCCATTTACTGAGCTGTGCATCATCAGCAATAATTTTGAAGATAGAATGGAGGTCATCTTCTACTGTAGAGAGGTAGCATGATGAGAGCTGGCTTCGTTTTGTCCCAGAATTGAAAAGCGTTGGAGTAGAACTGATGAAATTGAGCTGAGAAAATTGATGATAAAAATCAATAGCCCATTGTTCTTTGTTTTCTTCTTTTTTTGCAAGACCCATCGCTACACGCATCCAAAATGCTTGCGGGAGCTCACGACGGACTTTCTCATGATGGATAAAGTATCGGTCGTAGAGATTTTGAACTGAGAGGTAAGTGAGAAGACCGTCTCGTTCTGGCACGAGGGCTTCAGCGATGACATCGAGGTCATATCCAGCGAGGTCTGCTGCAAGATGCTCTGTCTCGATAAGGAATTTGATATTGTATTTAAACGCTTCTTTATAGCTCTTGGTAAATCCTGCATTTTTCATGTCAGATGAACCGATGATTTCTTTGTAATAATTCATCAAGAAAAGCTTCGCAGTAACGTATGAATACTGTGGATCACGCTCGATGTATGATTTCGCTGTCATAATCATTGCCTGACTGATATCAGTCGAACGGATGCCATCAAAGATATTGGTATGAAAGTTTCCAACCAAGACATCGATATCAATATCAGGATGACCATTGGTCGCGAGTTCGAAGACACGACGAACCTTTGACATATCAAATGTCTCAACACGATTATCACGCTTCTGGACTTTGAGTGCTTGTTTCTCGATTTTATCCTCGACGATTTCTTGACGTTCTTCTTGGCGCTTTGCTCGGTAGGTGATATAATGCTTCGCAACATCAAATCGGCCAGCACGCATCAAATGAAGCTCGACATAGTCTTGGATATCCTCAACACTTGGGACATAGTCTCGTTCACCGAATTTACTCTGGAGGTCGAGAATAATCTGTGTCGTGATCTCTGGAATAAATGTGAAATCATTATGTTCGACAGCCACACAAGCTTGTTCGATAGCACTCTCGATACGAGAACGGTCAAAGGGGGCAAGTTCATTATTACGCTTGCGAATGGAATCGAGTGTCATACGAAGAAAGTTAGAAACAGGTAAAGAAAAAATGAATACAGAAGAAACGATAGATACGGACTGTCTTAATTGCAGCAAATACGCCGATTAACACGTCTCTCGTATTCTTTCTTCTTTATTCACTTATTTTTTCATCAAACACAATATATGGTGTCACACATTTATATTCATATACCATATCTAGTCAAATGATTTTGTGTGAATTTTTCTAAAAGTGGCATTTTACGCCACAAGAGTGAATACTTTTTTTGTGCAAGTGATTTTTTAGAAATCCACTTGCATTTTTATGACGAATTTTGTAGTGAATATTTTGTCTTCAAAAAGGCTCATAGATATGCACTATGAGCCTTCTTGTCTCGGTAAAAATAAGATTCCTATCTTGAGAGCACAATGATAACACTTATGCCCTCATCCAGCTCTACTATTTTTGAATCTTCTCCTGATTGTGTAGTTACCAAAGTACATAATGTCTCTGATTCAATCAATGCTTTATGTGCCGTGAGAATACCCGTCAAGATTGGATTTTCTGAAGTAAGAGAAAGCTGGAGCCTATCAGTCACTTGAAATCCAAGCTCTTTTCGAGCATCTTGAATCGCACGAATCAGATCACGAGCATACCCTTCAAAGGTGAGAGCTTCATCGAGCGTCGTATCGAGACCAATAAGATACCCAGCACTTCCTGCAAATGCAATCGTTGAACCTTCTTTTGGTGTGTAGATGGTTTCGAATTCTTCTGCAGTAAGGAGAATTTTTCCTTCGGGAGCCTCAAGGCAATCTATTTGAAGACTTCCGTCTTCGAGTAATCTCCCTTTTCCTGCTTTGGCATCAGCAATAATGATTTTCATCCATTGACGACGTTCACCAG
>JAYSSG010000083.1:0-12176 GCA_043720655.1 Candidatus Altimarinota bacterium | reverse complement strand
CAGTGAGGAATGAGAAGAGGATATCGAGAGTGGTGGGGATGAGAATATCTGCATCTTTGTCTCCGACAGTAAATACGATACCATTTCTTGCCTGGACTTCATGAATTGCTGAAGCCGTTTTGTCATAGAGTGCATCGTGTGGAGTCAGTACGACACTTGGGTGCTTTTCGTCGATTAATGCCAACGGTCCATGTTTGAGCTCTCCTGCTGGATAAGCTTCTGAATGAATATAGGTAATTTCTTTGAATTTGAGTGATCCTTCTAGTGCAATGGGGGATTGGTAGTATCGTCCTAAAAAGAAACAATGTTCAAAATTTGCAAGTTGATGGGCGATGTCTTGGATTTTGGTTACGTCACTTAAGATGGTTTTCATCTGTTCTGGAATTTTTCGAAATGCCTTGAGAATGCGAGACTTCGCGAGGACATCGAGATTTTTACGTTCCCCAATAGCGATAGCCATCATGAGGAGGGCTGTAGTCTGTGCAGTAAATGCTTTCGTTGACGCAACGCCTACTTCTTTCCCAGCATGGGTAAAGATACCTGCATCAGTTTCTTGAGCAATGGTGGATCCTGGTACATTGACGATACCGAGTGTCATAATACCACGATGTTTTGCTTCTCGAAGAGCTGCCAGTGTATCGGCCGTTTCTCCCGATTGGGAGATGACAAGAAGCACTGAGTCACTATTCCAAAATTGTTTACTGTAGCGAAATTCTGAAGCAATTTCTACACGGGTTGGTACGCCTGCGATTTCCTGTAGGAAGTTTTTCCCTACAAGACCCGCATAGTAGCTCGTACCACAGGCTACGATGATAATTTCTTTTTTTGTGAGTAATTCTGGCATAATCTGTTTGATACCTCAGAGAGTGACCTGTTCTGTCTCAAAATTGATACGTCCTCGGACAGTATTTTCTATGACCTCTGGTTGCTCAAATATTTCACTGAGCATCGCGTGAGCAAATCGACTATCTGTCGTATTTTCTTGAAAGATATCGAGTTTTTGAGCTTCTTTGATAATTGTTTCACCTGTCGCTGATTCGATCGTATAGGTCCCGTCACGACTGAGCATAGCGAGTTCTCCATCGCCCATTGGTATCACACTGAGATCTTTTGAAGGAAAGGCATGAGGATCAGAAGCGATCATGATACCATCTTCGACGGTACTCAGAAGGAGGGGTGAACCACGACGAATAGCATAAATACGATTTGGCTGATCTGTATAGAGGATGGCGAGACCGTAGGTTCCGGTGACCTGGGAGAGTGCCATCAGAATCGCTTTTTTGATATCACCAACACTTTCAAGACAGTATTCTATGAGATTTGCCAGGACTTCACTATCTGTTTGGCCATAAAACGCGTATCACGCTTTTGAGAGTTTTTCAGCGAGGGCTTTGTAATTTTCGATAATACCATTATGGACGAGATAGATCTTTTTTTGCATGGAATAATGAGGATGGGTATTCTCAGCTGTGACTCCACCGTGGGTTGCCCAGCGAGTATGACCAATACCGACGAAGGCTTCTGGATTTTCTGTAATATGAGGAAGGAGATGACTGACCTCGCCGATTTCTCTCACGAGACGTACAGTATTTGAAGTATCCACTGTGACAAAGCCAGCTGAATCATATCCTCTGTATTCGAGATTTTTAAGACCCTGGTAGAGGTGTGTTTCTGGAGATTTTTCTCCGATATATCAGACGATTCAGCACATAAAAAATTGTTTAGTTGTTAGAGGGATTTTATGCTAAATTATAGGGAATTATTTTTTTTGACAAACTGACTTGATCTAGATTTACTTCTTTTTTGTCAATTCTCTCTTTTTGAAATTTATTGACTCTCTATCTGCAGAGACTATACTGAGATTACTTATTTTTTAACCTTTTTATTATGCAACCAGAGCTTATTATACAGATAGATACTTCTGCGGAATATGATAGGGAGGTCATTCACCGTCTTGTGGGTATGGCTATGGGAAAAGTCGATTCGTACCTTAAAAGATATGAAAATAAGCCCGACGCGACGGTACGAATAGAATTTTTTGTGAAAAAAAATAGTGATGATTCATTTCATGGGAAACTTCATGCTAATATTGATGGACAGATTATTCTCTTTGATCGTGAAAATTTCCGCAAACTTGATGACCTCATCAATCATGCCTTTCAGCATCTCAAAGAACAACTCGCAAAATAATACTCTATGAAAAAACTTTCTTACTTTTGTGCTTTGTATTTTGTGCTTTGTATTTTCCCCGTTTTTGGTTACACAAGTGAGGATATTTCAAATGCTCAGTATCTGGTCAATAACTCCATTATAAAAAGTCAAAAAAGCTCTATTCTCTACAGACTGGATGATTTTATTCTCCGACAAGAGGTCGTAGGTATGGCTTTGAAGATGAAGTGAATTACTTTGCCAGAAAAGTATTCCTGTCAGAGATATTTTTCTGATGCTACTACTGATGACTGGGTATGTAGAGCTATGGAGCTTGCGGCTGATAATGGGATTATTTCTCGAGTGAATACTCAGGCTCGCCCTATGGATCGAGTTACTCGAGCCGAAGCTCTGGCTATTCTCCTAAAAGCAGAAAAAGTCTCTTTATCAGAACCGAGAAGAATCACCCAAACTGATGGAACTATTTGGAGCCTCTTTCAAGACCTAAAAAGTCTCGGATTTACACAGTGGCAGACCGATATGCTCGACTCACTTCCTGGGTGTTCTCTTATTAATCATGGAGATTCCTGTGAAGATGGAGCCAGTACAAATCAGATTTTTGCACGATTTCAACCAAATGAACCTGCTTTCCGCTCTTCTGTATTTGAATTTTCTGCTCTTATGATGTGATTTCAGGCAAGGGATGATTTAGCTTTTATTTTAGAGGATTTTGAGATATTTAACAGTAATATTACCTCTACAGAGAATTAATGCCAGTAGAGTTATCTGGTATATTCAAAGAATGCTACTCGTATTTTATACTTTTCCATGCTCTCTCTTCGTTCAAAACGCGTTATTCTCTGACACGAAACACACCCTGATAATATCACAGAATTTTTTGCTACTTCTCGTGGCATAGATCTTGAAAAAATACATACTGATATTCTTCATGATCCTTTTCTGATGCCTGACATAGATGTGGCAGTCAATCGTATCCTTTTAGCTCAAAAAAATGCAGAACGAGTCATGATTTTTGGTGATTATGATGTCGATGGTATTTCCTCTACAGCGGCTTTATTTCTCTTTTTACGAGACGAGCTCGGCATGAGTGTTTCATATCGATTGCCACATCGAGTCAAAGACGGGTATGGTATGAAGGTATATCATATTGAAGAAATAGCCGCCACGTGAGCGACACTCTTGATCACAGTAGATTGTGGAACCAAAGATATTGATCCTATATCACGAGCAACACAGCTCTGACTGGATGTGATCGTGACTGATCACCACTCATGCCCCTCATTACTTCCAGAATGTATTGCTGTTGTGAATCCTAGACGTCATGATTCAGTCTATCCTTTTGCTGGACTATCTGGATCGTGAGTTGTTTGGAAACTTATTCATGCCCTTCTCCTCAAAATAAAAACAATAGAAGAAGTGGAGAGTATTTTGATGCAGTATGTCGATATTGTATCGTTGGGTACTGTCGCAGACTGTATGCCAATGGTAGACGAAAATCGTACTATTGTACGACGGGGACTTTTACAGTCACGTAAATCGTGTCATCCATTTTTTGAAATTTTTTCTGGCATTCTCAACCGACCACTTATGACAGAAGATGATATCTGATTCTTTGTCGGTCCAATGCTCAATGCCGGAGGACGGATCACGACACCATATCAGAGCATAAATGCGCTTCTTGCCTCTTCTGGTGATGCATATAGCCGTATCCAAGAACTCATACTCGTGAATGAAACACGGAAAGGACTTTCACGGGATGCCTATGAGAGAGCTCTTGCTATGGTGGATATGTCGGCTTCCTGCATTCTCTATGTCGACGAAACTCTCGAGCACGGTATTCTCTGATTAGTAGCTGCAAAACTATGTGAGCTCCTCCATCGTCCTGTGGGTGTATTTACTCGAGATGGCGATGCTTATGTATGATCTTTTCGGGCACCAATTGGTATTGACCTGATAAAAATTCTTGATGCTTCAGCTGCCTACATTGCACGATATGGAGGTCATGCTGGTGCTGCTGGGTCTAGTATTACAGTAGATTCGTTCTCTCGTGCTCATGAAGCTATACTCCAAGCTACCAACACCCTTTATAATATGGCAGAGTTCACACCGACATTACAGGTTGACACAGTCCTTGATATTACCAAAATACATACTGATTTTATGAAAGAAATTGAATCACTTCGTCCGTTTGGTCAATGATTTCAGTCACCTCTTTTTATGATACAAAATATTTCAAATACGGTGTCTCCTTTGGGGCAGACAGGACAGCATTTTAAATGGGAATCAGGTATACGAGGATTGGATATTATTGGTTTCAATATGGATGATATCATATCAGAATTTTCTCATACGCCCATGCATCTTATTGGGAAACTCTCAACTCGAGTTTGGAGAGATACACCGACAATTCAATTTCAAATCGTAGATGCTGTAAAGGCATAAAAAAACTCCTAAAAAGGAGTTTGCGGAATATATCTTTGGTGGGAACGCTGGGAATCGAACCCAGGACCATCACCTTAAAAGGGTGCTGCTCTACCGATTGAGCTACGTTCCCAAAAATATATTCTGATGCGGTCGTGAATATAATAATAAAAATCTATTTGTCTAGTAAATATTCTACGAAAATATTTGACGACCTTCGGATAGTATGGTAATGTACTCTTGTAACCCCTTTTTTATGCGAAAAATTATTTTTTCCCTCCTCGTGATCTCAGCTCTTACAGGCTCTGCTTTTGCTGCAGATACTTGTAATATTGATACAACCGATATAGAATGAGTCGTACCTTTCTCGACTTCTATTTCTTGCTCTGGAAAACCAAGTGGAAAAACGGCTATCGTCGTGAGTCAAAATGGTAAAATCCTTGATGCTATCGATTCAGAAGATGAATCGTACGACTTCGAAGATGCAGGCGTTTATACTTTCTCTTGTTATCCAGATGTCGTCAATAATCGGTCAAATGTCTGTAAAACCACAGTGGTTGTCTCTGGTGACTGTGGAAATGGTACAGAAGAATCAGATGAACAATGTGATGATGGTAACACGACTTCTGGTGATGGATGTAATCGATCATGTCAATTAGAGGCTGAGGATGGATCAGTATGTGGAAATGGAATCAAAGAAGCAAAAGAACAATGTGATGATGGCGATACGCTCGACGGCGATGCATGTACGAGTATCTGTCAAAATACGACTCCTTCTACTGGTCCAGTTTCTACACTCTTGATTTTATTTTCTCTCTCACTCGGAGGTGTCGGATATTACTTTTATCGCAAACGAAAAATTGTGGCATAAATAGTATTTGTAAGAAAAATCTCCATTTTGGAGATTTTTCTTTTCTCTCCTTCTTGTCATAGTATTCGCTCTTCCTATAATCCTCGCATTATGCCTTCTCCACTTCTCACAAAAGATTATGGTACTTTTCAGTATCTCGAATATAGGGGACTGGATGAACCATTGCGTGAAAAACTCATTCATGAATTTCATATTCATGAAGAAGATATAGAGGATATTTTTTCTCCTACACAACTTTCTAAATTTGAAACCCGAAAAACCTACCTTTATTTTGCACTTCAGTTTCCGAGTATTAACACTATAAATGGACGTATTCAGGTGCAGCAGATCCATGCTTTAGTGAGCAAAAAATATCTCTTTGTGATTGATGAAGATGGCTTTACGGCTATCAAGGATTTTTACCGTATAAGAAATAAACTTGTTACTCATGAGCAGTACAATAGTTTTGATTTATTCTATGAACTCTTGGATATCTCTGTTATTAGTATGTTTCATCTTCTCAATGTCATACATACTCGTGTACGAGACGTAGAGGAAACTCTTTTTTCTGAAGAATTGCATGAAAGTGATCATATTTCTGAAATTCAAGATATCAAAAAAGCTATAATTAATTTCAAATCTATTATTTCACCGCTCTATGAGCTTTTAGATGATATTTTGCGTAAAAATATAGCCTTAATTGATGAAGTGAGTCGAGAAGCGATTGATGACTCCTTGGATAAAATTAAAAAACTCAATAATAGACTGGATAATTTCCGAGAGACTATGAAATTGCTTACTGAAACAAATGAAATGCTCATTGCTCGTAGTACCAATGATAACGTACGACGTCTGACCCTCATTAATGTACTTCTTCTCTGACCGAGTGCTATCGGTGCCTTCTTTGGTATGAATGTTCACTTTGGGTGGATGACTGTCAGTGAGACCCAAAATCTTACTCCTATGATGATTATTGTAGTGATTATGATACTTTCTACAGTAGGTATGTATCTCTTTTTCCGTCTTAAAAAGTGGATTTAGAGTGTTTCTTGAGTTTTTTCTTGATAGCGCCCAAGAGTTTGAGTTGTTCTGCTTGGGTATCGTAGAGAGCTTCTATTTGTTCTTCGAGTAGGAGATCTATCTTTTGATGAAGACTCCTGAGCTCTATTTCTGCTTTGAGATTGATGAGATAATCATCCTCACTGCGTTGTCGATCTTTCTCCTCTTGTCTATTTTGACTGATAAGTACAAAACAAGAAAGAAATATAGCTTCCAGTGATACTATCATTGTGAGTAGTCCAAAAGGATAGGGGTCAAAGAATGGTACTCCAAACGGAAGTGTATTGATAGAAATCCAGACCAGAAAAAGTAAACCATTTAGTATTAAAAAAAGCATACTACCACTAAACCATGTAATCCAATCAGCTGCTTTTTGTGCTGGAGAAACTTCTTCCTTAGCCGGATTGGCTACCATATTTACTATGGAGCTTTCTTCTTCTATAGCCGCCTGAATGATTTGATGAATCCTATCCCCGTGCATATCCTGAAGAGAAGAAAGAGTGTGATTTTTTTTATTTTTCATAAGATGATTTTCGTATTTTCTGTGACGAAGTCAAAATTATCACTCTGGCATATCTACAACTTTCTCGCGCGATGTATACCCACGGATGATTTTGATACTGGATTTTGGTACCTTAAAAAATTTAGAAAGTGCTTCAATAACTCAACGATTTGCTTCTCCATCGACGGGTTTTTCTCGTATTTTTACGACAAGAGTTTTTTCTCAGAAGAGGTTTTCTACCCATTGGATAGACTCACGACGACTTCAGGGTTTCACATGAAGGATAACTTTCATGAGACAATTATTCGTTTATGAGAGCATAGCCTGAGATGTGAGGATATTCTCCTGTACTCGTTCCAGTGAACTGTGGATTTTTGATACTGTAGGCTTGGAGGATAACCTTTATTGTTGTATTATTTTCTGTTACAGTGAAAGTGAGCTCATCTGCAGAAAGGTTGGTGTTATTTTTGTATTCCTCCATAAAACTCTTATTCATCTCTTTGAGAGAAAAAACCTCGTTCTTATTGTTTCTTTTGAGTATGAGTTCTTCGGTATCAATGTTGATAAATACGTAGTTTCCAGAGAGAGGAAGGGTATCTCAAGGGTAATATGAGTGGATCATATAGAGCGTATCAAATCCAGATACTGTGAGTGGTTCTTCGTAGAGATCAACACCCTTTGAATTGTATACTAAGTACTTTCTTTCATTGGTATTCATACTTATATCTCGCCATTCTACGCCAATACCTTTTGTTACTTCAGAAACTACAGTCCAAGTATTCATACCAGTGTAGATTTTTCAGATATTATACGGATTTTCCTTCCAGTTTCTTTCATCTGTTTTCTTCGCTTCTACGAGTATGTCTGCAAAGAGTGTCTGTATCCGAGCACAGTCCTCAAAACGACAGACATATTCAATACCTGAGTGAATGTCATTTCCTAATACTGTATTGAGCGATTCGGGAGCGACTGATATCTTTCCATCTTTGAGAATTCCGGCTGTTTCGAGGTTATGTACGAGACGATTGTATTGTCGAGAGAGGGGTAACTGATAGATTCACCAAGGTCCTACTGAAATGAGAAGGGTAATCGCTGTGAGTGTGGCTGGTATGACAGTGAGAGATTTGATGGTACCGATGACGAAATAGAGGGAAATGATAGTGAGCCAAATACCAAAAATAACAACAAAATATCGGTTCATCGTGAGATCATATTGATTGATTCTGAGAGCAATAGCATAACCGAGCATGGGTATTTGTGGAAGTACAACAATCGGAAAATATTTCCTAAAAATATGAACTATCGTATGCTCTGTTTCGTAGGATTTTGAAAAAATATATCAGAGGTATCCAAAAATAGAAAACCCGATAACAAGCCAACTCACTTCTCCTTTTGGCCAGTCAGAGATATTGAGGAGCACTTTTATACTGTATGCATAGAGAATACAGAAATAGAGCAAGACAAAGGGGATGACAATAAACCGAACAATAAAAGCAAAAAACTTATTGGTATCATAGTTTCTATCTCATATATCCCGTATTAAGGGGAGATGCATCAGTCCATACAGAGGAGCTGCAAGTGAAAGAGCTATAATGATCCAGTTTTCGTACATCTTCCACTCATTTATTTGTGAATTCATATCAAAGAGAGTGCCTATGGATCCAATGGCAATACTTCAGAGCGCTGCAAGTGCCCCTCCGACTATGGTTGACATCAAGAGCGCCCACGCAATATGTGTAAAATAATTTGTGTATTGAATACTGTCACGCTCATTTCGAGTTCCGCGGAGAAGATAAGGGGCAAAAAATATCCAAGTAATAAAACCAACCAGATGAAGACTAAAATAAATAAAAGGCTCATTGAATATTCCACTATTCATATCAAGAGAATGGATAGCAAAGAAAAATCCTATTCCATAAAGCAAGGGCATTATCGGTACCCATTTGATATATGGTGAGGGTTTCTGCGATTCGGAGAAAATAGCGACACCCGTTGAGAGGAAAAAGGTGACCACGAGTGTCAAAATAACTCGCATAATCATATCTGATTCGCTCGAATTGTTGACTTGATACCAGATAAAACCAGTATTTACTATCACCAGCATAGTTGAAATCGGAAAACGTGACCAGAGAGTCTGGAGGATTTCTCTGATATTTTTCAGAGAAAAGAAAGAGAAAATGTTTTGCATAGACGAGTAGTCTAGTCAGAAGTATGTGGGAGTCAATCGCTCAAGTCTTTTCTCTCTAGACTTTTCGGAAACTATTATTGCAGTTGTTTTTTGTATTCTACGATTTTGCCAGCGAGCTCCAGAAGTTCTCCTCGGGTATACCATTTTTTATGGACAAAATCATCTGTGAGGAGATTATGTTCTGCACCGTAAGAAATATATTTCTGGTACCAAGGGTTTGTTTTTTTGGTTGTAATGGGGAGGTTATTTACATCTATAAGCATTGAGAGTACGAGGAGATTTCTCACCATATCATTGGGTGCATATTGCTTGATTTCTTCACAAGCTGAGCTTGTTGGAGAAAAGAGCTGACAGAGAGCGAGGATTTCTCAGTATGTCGTATTTTTCCAAGGCTCAATAGTAGTTGTCCATCCCATTTTTTCTGGAGTCCATCCCATTTTCTCAAGTGTTTTGATACTTCCAGAGAGCAGTGTTTTATTATAAATATCAGCATAAGGAATAATGAGCGTTTGTGGTTGAATAGGGATAAATCCTCTCTCTGGGTCAGTCGGAACGAGATAGACTGGACCATTGAATTCTGTTCCAAGACCATTTGAATTGTAGTACGGCTTGATACGATCAGGAACTTGCGAAAATTCTGTAGGACCGAGAGGTGCTTCGGCTGTGATATTGAAATAATTCACGAAATTTTGAGCCAGATTTTGTTTATTTTCAAGGTGTCCTTCTGCGACATTGCAACCATTAAACCGTACACTTCCTCCACGCATAAATGTTTCTCGAGGGAGCTCATAAATGGATGCAGCAATATAGTCTTTATTTACTCGTGGATCATTGGCATAGAGAGCTCCATTGATATTGGGGGCTTGATTAATATAGAGTCCTACACTGTTTCCATGTCCGAAATATTCAAGGTGTTGGATGGAGCCATGTTTCGTTACATAGTCTTGCATTGCTGCGATAAATTCGTCACCACTATGTACGGTATACCTTTCACCTTGTTTTTCTTTTGCATAGGTGTCTGCTGCTTTTTGAAACATTGATCCCGATGGTCCTCCTTCACCGATGATGATAAGTGGTGGTTTTGAGACTGCCACTTCTTCACTCATGGTTATCACTTCTGAAGTGAGATTTTTCCCACAACTGGTGAGTAAAAGAAGTGAAAAAATGATAAAAATTGAATACGATTTCATAGAAATTATTTTTTTGCCCAGCGTACACCGAGGTAGACAAAAGGTGTTGTGAAGAGAGACATGCAACACTTAAATATCCAATAGGGAAGAATGATCCCCCATATCATCGCATGCCCAAAGGTCGCTGTAAAAAATGCAAGGTACACAAAAGTGGTGGTATCGATAAATTGAGAGAGAATATTACTGATATTGGAACGAAGTCCGAGATTTTTGATTTGTTCTCTGAGACGAGCAAAGATGACGATATCGAGAATGTCTGAAATACCAAAAGCGATAATACTTGCGAGAGCTATACGTGTTGTCTGGTGAAATATCTGATCATAGGCTGCTTCTGAACCAGAAAAAAGCTGACTTGCAGGGAGCCACGTTGCCAGCATTGAGAAGCCAATGAGTCCCACGATACAGCCAAGTCCAATACGGTAGACCGTTTTTGCCATCTTTTTCCCATAGACCTCTATGATGACATCGTTCATAGAGAAGATGAGAGGAAGGAGGAATATAGCCACACTCACTTTGAGTTCTTTGATAAAAATTGGTCAGATATCGATATTACCTATACCGAGAGGAATGGTTTTGATGCCAAATATTTCAGCAAGCAGTATACAGAAGACATAGATACCTGTGAGGATGATGAGTTTTTGTTCAGATTTTTTTGGTTGAATATGGTTGAGAGACATAGGAAAAGAGTTAAAAACCTAGAAAGTATAGATATTTTTATAAAAAAGAAACGAATATCGCACATTTCCTTTATTTATATGCTTTTCTCACGTATACAAATTGTATACAAAGGAGGTTATTTTTGGCTTTTTAATGCGAAAAGTATTATTTTTAAGCTATTTTCTACTTATTTTTGAAAAACCTTTATCTGAAGCCGAAATGCCATATGTGAAATATATAATACGAATACAGTTACTATTTATGCAAGACCCGCATTCCTTTCATAGTTCCATTTTGGTGCTATACTACTCGTACAAATTGTTCTTGTGCTTTTGGCAACTTTGACTTACTGATTGGAGAGGACCTAACGGTTCCTCACCGCATTTCTTTTCTGTCGATGTCTTCTGTTCTCCGTTCATTATTTCTCTTGTACTTACTCGAGGGAAGCAACGAACGGAGTAATCGGATGATACGATACGAGGCTGGGTGAAAATGCTTAATTACCAAAGGTCAGTCAAGGCCCACGTTTCCTCTTTTGTCGGGGCATGTTCTGTCGTGCAGAGCGCCTATGTATCCTAGATTCAGCAACAATAGATATTTTTATCAATCTGCTGTAGTCTACGAACACGCAAGAAGTTGTCCGATCCCAAGTTTATTACCAAATAACTTGGGATTTTTTTTGTTTAATTATTGTATATTATTCGTAAGTACTGTGTTAAATATCTTCACATCTTTGATTTGTCCTTTCCATCCAGCACCGAGAAGTTCGTTACCTGTATCAAGAGATACTGAGGTAAAGCGAGCAGATTTTTGACTCACAAGGATTCCGTTTCGATAGAGAGAGATGGTTTGTGCTGTTCCATCAAATACTCCAACGTAGTGAGTAAAGGCGGTTGAAATCACTGCACTTGATTCACATGCTGCCGTATTGTTTCCTGCTCCTCCATTGACCCTAAAGCAGATTGCGTTGTTCGTGCCTGATTTTGTATCTCCAAGGTAGTATCCCTTGTTGCCTGCGTAGTCTTCATCAGCAACAATACTTGGGTATGCGCTCATATCACTACTTCGAGCAACCCATGCTGATACAGTGAGCTTGTTTGTAATCTTACTATCATCTACTGCAATCTCTGTTCCTGCTGT
>JAYSSG010000082.1:0-2160 GCA_043720655.1 Candidatus Altimarinota bacterium | reverse complement strand
CAGATCATGACTACGCTCCAGCACTTGTCTATTTTGATGCCACTGGATCTCGTGTACAGCAAGGAGAAATAATCAAGTTTCTCTATGATTTTTGAGATGGAAGCAAAGTCTATGAATGAGAAGGTATTGTAGAATATCGTTACAAGACTGCTGGAGAATATAGAATACGTGTAACAGCGGTAACAAAGGAAGGGAAACGAGCAACACAAGAATATATATTGATTGTCAAGAAACCACAAGAAAGTATCACAATTGAACCAAGTGTCTTGTCGGAAAATGCACAAGCTGGATTTCCGCTTACTTTTAATACTAGTACACAAGGGGGCACACAGTCTATCGCATGGAACTTTGGTGATAATAGCCCTCCTGAGGAAGGTGAGAGTATTATTCATACATTTCAGGCAGCAGGAATATACACCATTACTGCACGGGCACTCTATGAATCAGGCATAGAAAAATCCGCCACTCTTCTCTACACTGTGAAATAAAATTATGTTCTACGATATTCAACTCTTTTTTGAAACTTTTTGGCAGCCATTGGCGGTTATTTTTGTAGCAGCCATTGGATATTGCAGTATTTTGAGTTGGTATGGAAAGATTTCTATGGCTCAAACAATAGCCCTTTTTATCACCGGTATTATTGTGATTACCTGTATATTTCTCCCTTTTAACTGGTCGATAGGAAATTCTGGACAAACACAAGAAATACGACTCTTCTTCTTCACGGTCAATATTGAAGGAAATAACTTTATACAAGGTCTGAAGTCTGCTCTTGTGTCGGGGAGTGTCTCTGATCATGATGCGAATAATGCAGTCACTTTTTTTCTTGCATTTCTTGAGGAAATATCAAAGCTATGACTCTTGATTCTTCTTGTAAAAAAAGTACTTAAATGGCCTATGATCTTGATTGCTTTTGCTCTCCTCTGTAAAATAGTGTATGACTCCTACGGTACAGAGGGGATTCCGCTTATTCAGACTCTTCTTATTGGAATTGGCTGAGCCATTATTATCACAACACTTGGTATTTGTTTGTCGTTTTCTCGTCAACTTGAGAGTATTTCTGATTATATTTTTAGTATCGCTCTTGTGGCAGCTGGTTTTGCTTTTGCGGAGAATATCAAATATATGTTGGACCTCTTCCATGCAGGACAGACGGAAGAAATGATTCTTCAGAATGCCATTATGCGTTCTATTTTTGGATACCTTTCTCATATCTTCTTTAGTATGATATGTGTTTTAATCTATGCACGCGGACGCTTTGCATTTCTCAGAGCCATAGATAATCTGGGTAATGTATCCGCTCTCCAAAAAACACTCGGATGGTCTCTCTACACATTTATTATGACAATAACAGGATTCATAGCTGGCGTCACGGTGGCTACATTTCTTCACGGGTACTATAATATCATGATCACGACCCAGGACCTCCGTATACCTTCTGCTATTTTGATTGTAGGATTCTTATTTCTTGAACTTTTTGTACTCCATAGTTTCCGCAATACAACACGATATTGACATCTCGAGGCATCCATAGCATAAAGCGCTAATAAGATAATATCTCTCGTCAATTCAAGAGGTGTTATTTCTTAACTCAAATATTTGCATTTTGGATTTAGATATGGTACTATAGAAGTGCTCATATCTTTAATTTGTTTTTATGACAACCAAGAAAAAACTGCTCGCTCTCGGTGCAGTAACAGGAATACTTCTGATAGCATTTGTATCTTTGCCTGATAGTTTGAAGGGAAAATCTCTCTCCTCAAGTCTGATTGCAGGTATTGCTAATCCTGCAGATGATCAACAGATTATTCACGATTGGTCAACATCCGGATTTAATTCACCACTAGACTTAGTAGTTTATAAAAATATTGTTTATGTTGCAGATAAACAGAATGATCGTATTAAAAAATTAAACCTCTCTTGAGATTCTCAAGGAGTCTTTGGTTCTGTATGAAACAATAACGGTCAATTCAACAATCCTGCAGGCATTGCTATAGATACAAAAAATGAAATCATCTACGTTGCTGATACAGGTAATAATCGTATCCAAAAATTTAATCTTTCAGGGGAGTATGTTGGTAAATTTGGTTCTGGAGGAACTTCAAATGGTCAATTCAATAATCCTGCTGCCGTAGAAATCGATGAAAAAAATGGATTTGT
>JAYSSG010000081.1:0-12220 GCA_043720655.1 Candidatus Altimarinota bacterium | reverse complement strand
ATTTACGAGATAGCTCTGATCTGGGAACATATAACACAGATAATTTAACCAGCATGACTCAACCACAAATGAGTGTAGGTTGTATCGATGGAAATACTGTCAGTATCTACGAAAATACGACACTTATCGGTAGTGGAACATGTGTAGCGGAGACTACCTTTATTACTCCGGTTCAACCTTTGACGAATGGTGTTCATCAGTTTTTCGCAAAACAAGGAAGTCCAGCCTCTAATGCATCCGATACTCTCTCTATTACTATTGACACATCGGCGCCTACGGCACCTTCGACTCTCATATATTCAGGTATTACACAAACAGGAGTAAATCTCTCTTGGAATGATTCTACAGATACATCTGGAGTTGCAGGATATATCATCTATCGTAATGGTGTTCAGGCGAGCGTACAGAATCAAATATCATTTACAGATTCTGGACTCACAGCCAACACTACGTATCTCTATACCGTAAAAGCAAAAGATACGGCAGGAAATATTTCAGACAATTCCAATACTGCTTCAGTACAGACTACAGGAGCATCTGGTGGTGGGTGAGGTGGGTGAGGTGGATGAGTGATAGTAGTCAATGGACAATGTAATCCTGCGCTCAAAACATTCTCCACACTCACGCCAACCGAAGATTCTCTCGATGATGAAAAACTCTGCAAAACAGGTACTCATTTAAGTGTTAATTACAATAACTCAAACCTTGAATGGACTTATGCTTGTCGAGGTACAGGTGGTGGAACCAATGCTTCTTGTACTGTTTCTCGCACTCTCAATTCAGCACCAACTTGTGTCCTAAAAGCTACAAAAGAACTTCCTTTCAATTCTTGTAAACTGAATACGGGTAGCTTTATCAACTTCCACAAGTATCTCTCGTGTCTCGGGGTAACCGCAAGTAAAAGTACCTGTGTTGATGCAAATTGTAGTCAAAATGCAAATCGTCAAGATCTCACAGCTATGGCAGTACGTGTCAGGGAAATTCCTCTAGAATCAGGATATGCATGTCAGAAAAAACATACAGATACATCAAACTGAAGCTCATGGGTATGTGAGGTAGCCGAAAAAGCGCAAACTGCTGGATTGATTTCAGGAGCGAATAAGCAATTCCGACCACTTGATACTATTACTCGAGCCGAAGCATATTCTATTCTCCTCAAGAGTATTTGTATTCACCCAGACACAACTAGCAAAAACTGGCAAACAGAAGTGGCAAAGACAGCAAAACAATATAGATTTACCACACGATCTGTTAGTTCTTTTGAACCCAATAAACAAATTCTCAGACAAGAGCTCTTTGTACTCACTGCTCGTATAGCAGAATGGAAAGCAAAAAATCCAGAGAGTTGTGACACTCTACCAGATATACTTCTTTGTAAATAAATATTAAACTATAACTATTTAGAATATGTCTAAAAAAACTAAAATACTAGGACTCGTTATTGCTCTATCGATCGCACTTGTCTCTGTAGTGTATATACCGAAGAACCTTTGAGAAAATCTCCGATCTCTTTCTCTCGTGCCCGATGGTATATTATCCATATCTGGCTCTACAAGTATCCAGAGAGGAGGAATCTATAATGTTACTCTTATCTACAGTACTTCTACAAATCGAGATATAGTTTTAGAGCTTAAGAAGTGAGATGGTGTGGTTTACTCGGCCGTACGAGTACCAGTAATTGCTTGAGCAAATCAATCAATGACAATGCAAATTTCAGTACCAGAGACGGTTGAGACAGGGGTCGAGCTCAATTACCTCGCATTTATCACACCAACGGGAGGAGGATGGAGCACTAATACAGCTTTTGCACAACAAGGAGGCATATATGCGACGTTGGCTGACAGAATATGTCGATCATGGGACTCTTAAAAAAAGACCAAACTTAAAAAATAACCCTATCAAAATCTGATAGGGTTATTTTTTAAAGTCCGTAGCTATAAAATTGGGAATGAATAATTACTCAGTAAGAGTAATCCAATATCGTCGCATTTTCTGACCATCTTTTTCAGTGTATCGCTCAAAGATCCCACCATTTTTCTCAATAACTCGACGAGATGATATGTTTGTATCGTAACATGTGATAAGTACTTTTTCAAGTCCTATTTTCTTCGCTTCCTCGAGAGCGAAAGCAAGCATCTGAGTAGCATGTCACTTCCCTCTTTTACTCGGACGAATACCATACCCGATATGTCCTCCTGTCTCTATGAGATTTGGATGATTGATATGATGACGTATTTGAATAGCTCAGAGAATCTTCCCACTTTCCACCAAGAAAAACAGATGAGAATTGACTCATCCATTATCGAGACAAGTATCTCCTTGAATAATCTCAAGAAATTCCTCAAAATCCCCTCCCAAGAAGAGCCTTCATGGACTTGTAGGTGTCTCAAAACTCCTCCATTCCCTCATCATTTCGGAATAAGATTGTTTATGAGAAAGATTGGGGAATTCGAGGTGGGACATAAATTAAGATTGAGCTTGTAGTATAGTATCGATTGCTTTTTTATTTTCTTCTAATAAAATTCTAATAGAACTTCCAATATCTGTTATTACAAGGTAAAGCACATTGTCTTCAAAACTCATTACTTTTATATTACCACGAGACACATTAGGACAGGTAACATCATGATCAACCGTAGATGTAATGCCTAATCTTTCTGCTACAAGGTCTGAAATCTTTCGTTCCATCCACTCCAAAAGAACACTTATATGAGATTTTGTACATTTGATATATTGCTGAAGTATACCATGAGTATAAAGAGCATCACCGCTAACATATGGTATTCGATGCTGACAGACTCATCATTCCAAAAAAATATCATCTCCCAGGCATAAAAATTGTAATTCAATGCGTTGAAGAGATATGCAGAAACGTTCACGCAGTTTATCTGAACAATCTATCGTACATCGATTAACAGATAATATTTTATGCAATTGTGCATACCGACGTATATCATCCTCTGACAAAGAGTGATATTTTTTGATAACAAAATCCAATCATGGAACAATAGTAACAGAAGAATCGCTACCAGTGTGGGTTTCTGTACCGTCTACTCATGGAAATATTTTCATACCGAAAACAATATATAAATTTATAGTATAATAATGTTTTATATGATTTGTCAAATTGGTGGAGGTGGCGAGAGTCGAACTCACGTCTCGATACACAGTACCATAGTATCTACTTTTATAGGTGTTTAGAGTTCAAAGTACGTAAGTAAACACTCAAACAGCCGTAATTTGTTGATAGACGAAATACGCGAATTCCTGTGCCTATCAGACAGAGAAAGCTCGATGAAGAAATTAAAACCTTATAGGGCTCCCCATGCACCGCTATAACGTGTGTCATCGGGAAATCCCGGCTCCCGCCTAGGCGGGGATGACGACTACTCCTGCGTATTAGGCAGTGAGAGCAAATGAAGGAGTAAACGCGCTTTTGACAGCAGCAAATACTCGTCCACGTGAAGCATTGAAGCTAGCACTTAGATGTTGTCTTTTTTGGTGATAACGGGAGATAAAGACATCTACCGAAAAGCAACTATGTTACCGCAAGTACCGATAGAATACCGGTCACCCCCTTTACAAGAACAAATATTCTCAGATGAGAACATACGGCTATTATAGTGAGTTTTTTCTTTTTGTGTAGAGATTGTGTGAATTTTTATGATTTTTGTCAAAATTTTGTTTCCTATCCCAATACTGTTTTATACCTATTTCCAATTCAATGCAAGTACTCTCTGCCCAAAAGTATAGATTCTCCTTGCAAAAAAGGGATAAAGAGAGTATACTGAACCCATCGATAGACTATGACTGGATTGATTCTTATACTCTTATTTCTCATACTGATTCCCCTACTCTGATGAATAGGTATTTTCTGGTACAAGAAAAGTATCGATCAGGCTCGTTCACTCCAAAAAGTACATTTACAAATACTCATTCCACGTAAAGATAGTGATGCTGATGCAAAACATGATAATAGTCGAGATTTCAAGGATTATATCGGTCTTATGGAGCAGCTCCTTGCTGCGATGAATTCCCTCTATTCTGGGAAATTTATGAAAAAACTTCGTGGGCAAGAGACTTTTTCCCTCGAATATATCGCGTACAAAAATCAAATTCTTTTTTTCATGGTTGTGCCACAAAAGTATCAGACACTCGTAGAAAAACAAATTACCAGTTTCTTCTCTGATGCCGTGGTAGAGGCAGTAGAAGAAATAAATATTTTTGAAGGAAAAGACCTCCACTATTCGACAGAATGTCTCACGCTCGGACATGAATATATCTTCCCTATCAAGACACACCAGAAACTCGAATCTGACCCCATCAACAATATCACAAATGCTCTCTCCAAGCTCGATGAAGATGAAGCCTGTATGATACAGCTCATGCTCCGTCCGACTGATAATCATTGGCAAAAACATGCGAGCAAACATGCGGGGCATCTTCAAAAACATGGTCACAGTGAGTGATTTTCGCCTTTTAGTATCCTCAGATGATTTATAAATTTCTGGAAAGTCGAGAGCAAAGATGATCATAAACATGCAGAGAAAGACGGACCGTCTGCACTCGAATCTGAAGAAGTGAAACTCATTGATGAAAAAAGTAAGAAAGTCGGATATGACTCTGTAATTCGTATTTTAACGGTCGCAAAAGACCATCATGCCTGTGAGATACAGATGAAGAATATTCTCGCTTCTTTTGAACAATTTCGATCACCTGATACCAATTATTTTCACGATACACACGAGCATGCAAGCGCTCGAACTGTCAGGAATATGATCTATCGAACATTTGGGAGAGCTCGATGGAAAAATATTCTTCCCACGTTCGCACCCATGATTCTCAATGTCGAAGAAATCGCCTCTATTTTTCACTTCCCTCATTCGAAATACAATCCTACACCGGAAATAAAATGGCAGAAATTTAAAATCGTCAAAGCGCCCGACAATCTCCCAAAAGATGGTATTCTTCTCGGACATAATCTCTATCGAGGGAAAAAGATACCTGTCTATATGCAGCCAGAAGATAGAATGCGACACTTCTACGTCATCGGACAAACTGGTACTGGTAAAACAACTATTCTCGAAGCCATGGCAAGACAAGATGCTAAGATGGGGCACGGTCTTGCCGTGATGGATCCGCATGGAGATTTTGCGAGCGGAATGCTCCCCCATATTCCTCGGAGTCGAGCTGATGATGTCATCTACTTCAATCCCGGTGACACATTACGACCGATGGGTCTCAATTTGCTTGAAGCCAAAGATCAAGAAGAGAGAGAATTCGTGGCACAAGATGCCAATAAGATGATGATAAAGCTCTTTGGAAATGAAATCTTTGGACCTCGTATTCAGGATTATTTTTTGAATGGTGTTCATACGCTTATGGAATATCCTGGAGGTGGAGCATTGACAGATATTGTCCGCCTTTTCACGGATGATAATTTCCAGATGGAGCGACGCAGAACAGTCCAAAATAAAATCGTAAAATCATGGTGGGATTATACCTATGCAGCCATGGGTGACCGAGAAAAGAAAGAAATGATCCCCTACTTTCAAGCGAAATTTTCTGGATTCATCACCAATGAGCTCCTAAGAAATATTATCGGTCAAACCAAGAGTTCATTCCAGGTAGATGAAGTCATGAACACTGGAAAAATACTACTTATCAATCTTTCAAAAGGTCTGCTCGGAGATTTGAATTCCAAGCTTCTTGGTATGATATTTGTGACAAAGATTCAGACAGCAGCGATGGCTCGACAGAAACTCGACAAAGAGCTCCGAAGGGATTTCTTTTTCTATATGGATGAGTTCCAGAACTTCGTCACTGACTCTATCGAATCTATTCTGTCAGAAGCTCGTAAATACCGCCTCTCGCTCAATGTGGCTCATCAGTATCTCGGGCAGCTCGAACAATCAGATGCACTCACTAAAAGCTCTGTAAACCTCAAGAATGCTATCTTTGGTAACGTGGGCTCCATGATGAGCTACAAAGTGGGCGCAGAAGATGCAGAAAAACTCGAAAAAGAATTCGCTCCAAATTTCTCTGGCTCTGATCTCGTGAATATGGATAAATTCAAGGGGGTGATGCGTCTTATGATTGACGGACAAGTATCTCGAGCCTTTAGTCTGATACCAGAGAATATTCACCTCGAGAAGTGAGATCCAAAGCTTATGCGTGCTTATACCGAACTCTCTCGTCTCAAATATGGTCGTGAAAAAGAATTCGTCAACAGAGAAATCATGTTCCGTATTTGAGCTCCATAAGAAATATGACTAAAAGAAATTCCCTCTTTGTGCTTTCTGCTTTGTGCTTTCTGCTTTGTTCGGAAGCTTTTGCAGAGTGTAATCCGACAGCCAAGACAGCTGGTTTTGATGAATATAGTGACGGACAATATTCCTACGAATGTAATGTAAAAAATGTTTGCCTCGGGCAGAAGTTTGGAGGTGGATACTGGAATTTTGACACGAGTAAACAGCTCATAAAAACTCATGACAAAACGAAATACCCCAACCTCAATTCAGAAGAAAAAACATTTGACGAAATCCGATCTATTTACCAAAAAACACAAGACACCATCTTTGAGTGTGCTCTTCTAAAGTCAAAATATGCTGCCCATGCGCAGATTATCAAAGATTACGATCCGTCAGAAAAATCACAAGAATACCTCAAAAAACTCAATGAGAGTACCAAGGGGCAGCTCAGAGAAAAAGAATGCCTCTCAGCGGATGAAAGTGATAAAGTCTATAATTACAAAGATTTACTCGATTCGCTTTCCTACGAAGAATGTACCTACAATATGTATCTCTACTATTACGAAGAAAAAGCATGAAATTCACTCTGAATGCTGATCCCATCAGATACAGGATACAAAAAAGCAATAGACATTTCTCGAGATGTCGAAGCAAACAAATCTCTCCTCGAAAACGAATACAAATTATCTCATACCAGTCTCAACAATGCTCTCAAAGGATACGAAAATTTTCATAAGACCTATGTTCCTCATGTCATGATGCAAATGAATTATATAGAACTCTCAGAAGACAAGACTCTCATGGCCAAAATTAGCCACTGAATCAAACAGCTCATCTCCCTTTTCACAGGAGCTCAGAAACAATCAAATTAGGTTGCTCGAGAAAAGTCGTGGTTTTGCTTTACTTCTCAAAATAAAACACTATACTGTGGGCGTCGTCAGATAAACATATTGTTTTAGGGTTTTATCCGCAAGCGTGTGGATTTATCAGTCGATAGTTTATTTTTTTCTTTTTTTCGTATGGGCAAGCGCCTTTTCGTGGGAAATCTTCCGTATCGTATTACGGCTGATCAGTTACAAGAGCTTTTTGCTCAATGTGGTACAGTAGTTGACGTTTTCATTCCTCTCGATAGAGAGACTCGAAGACCTCGTGGTTTCGCTCTCGTAGAAATGTCTACTGAAGAAGAAGCTGCTGCTGCTATCGAAGCTCACAATGGTAAAACAGAAGTGGCTGATGATCGTGGTGCTCGTGTTATCACTGTTAACGAAGCTCGTCCAAAAGAAGAGCGTCCTGCTGGTGGTGGTTTCGGTGGTGGGGAGCGTGCTCCTCGTCGTGAAGGTGGATACAATGGTGGCGGAAACACTGGTGGCGGAAATCGCTGGTAATTTTTCTTATCATATATCTCAAACCGTCTCTTCGGAGACGGTTTTTTATTGCAAAATATGTAGAATGACTACAATACATCGATGCAAAAGACACCCCGAGAAAACAGACATAGTCCCGATCCTCTACATATTGCAACTCCCTTTTCTCCTGAAGAAAGAGTGATACCTATAGAAAAATGAGTGCAAAAAAAATTCCTCAAAATTCTCCCAAATACAGTATCATTACGTGATGATGATATCTTTGGTCCTATTATACACTCTCTAAAAAGTAACACTATTGTGCAGAAAAAATAATCTGACTATTTCTCTCATTAAATTCACTTTTTCAAACAGAAAGACCACTCTCTTCAGCAAGTTTTTGATATTCTGCCAACGAGAAACTGTGATAGAAACGACTATATTTTCCTATTTTGATAGCAAAGTCAGCACTTCCATCTGAGTACTCAGCCATCTTTGAAGAAGAATATTTTTGATTTTTTTCAGACAAAAGATGCCAATTCGTCATGTATATTTTTCCTCCTAGAACAAGTACTTTTTTTGCTTCTTTGAGAACGCTCAAGCGCTCTTTAAAAGTCTCTAAATGATGAAAGCTTGCTATAAAGAATAGAGCCTCAAAAAGAGGAGCAGAGAAAACATTTTGAATATCTCGCATATCCATCTCTCTCCATTCTATCATCTCAGCTGCCAGAGTAAGTACTACGTCTTCTCGAGCTTGCGTGAGGAGCTTCTGAGAAAGATCAGCTCAGAAATAGTGCGTATGATGAGATTGAAATAGCGAGAGAATCTTAGGTTCTGATGCAATATGTCGAAGAAATCGACCATTTCCACAGCCAATATCAGCAATCTTCCAGATTTCTATATCCTCAAAAGACTCTACAAAATCATCAAGAAGCACTTGAGTTTCTTCCCAGTGCATATCACGACGACTCGCACCAAACGTTTCAGCAAAATCATCATACCCTGTCATACTATTTCTTTTTCTTACTATTATTTCTTCCAGTGCCGACAGATCGCTTAGAACGAAAGAGGAGCTCTTCTGGATATTCCTCAATATCGATAAATTCATCTGCTAATTCTCGAAGTTCTTTATTAGTGGTTCGTCAAAAAGCCATAATTTCCACAAGACACCCTTGAGACTGTTGGAGATAATTCACTACAGGGCAAAAGTCTCCATCACCAGAAACAAGGACAACAGAGTCTACTTTTGAGCCAAGACGAACAGCATCCATAGCAATACCGATATCCCAATCTGCTTTTTTGGAACCGTCAATAAAAGTTTGAACAGGTTTTTGTTTTATCTCAAAACCAGCTTCATGAAGAGCATCAATAAAAACTTTATTAGTTTCTTCAGCAGTATCGACAGCATAGGCAATAGCACGAGTCAGCTTACGTCCCTGCAGAACGAGCTGAATAATATTTTTGAAATTGACGCGAGAGTGGTAGAGATTTTTTGCAGAGTAGTAGAGATTTTGGACATCGACGAGGATGGCAACACGTTGTTCTGGGTTTCGTATAATCATAGAAATGAATTTATAGAGAAAGTATATCTATTACAGTGGCTTTACAAATTTATTATTTTGAAAGCAGGACCACGATAGGCTTATAGCTCTTTCTGTGAATCTCACTCACTCCAAGTTTTTGGAGTGAGATTTGATGCAATCTTGTGCCATACCCCTTATGCTGAGCAAATCCATACCCTGGAAATTCTGTTTCAAAATCTCTCATGAGATTATCTCGTATTACTTTTGCAAGAATAGAAGCCGCCATAATTTGTTTCACTTTGGAATCTCATCGAATGATATATTTTGGAGCTGGGAGTCATGCGATATCAAATTGATAGTTATCTCTCCCGTCTATCATTAGCCGAATTCCTTCATTGTGTATTTTGTATTTTGTATTTTGTATTTTCTGTAACGATTGAAGCATTGCGAGTCGATTCGCCTCACGAATACCGACAACATCTATGACAGTATTTTCAATAATTCATACTCCATAGTACAGCTTTCACTGCAAAGAAAGCTGTACTATTTCCTGATATGTCTTTTCACGTTCGGAAGAAGAGAGTTTTTTGGAATCTCATAAAATCCCCTTTATAGGACATCGTCATACCCAAAAAATAGACGCTGCTACAACCGGTCACGCCCAGGCTCCTCGCCCTACCTCATCGACTCATATCGTTCATGACTTCATAAAAACATTATGATAAAAGGTCGATTTTTTGCAATAAGAGTTGATTTTTCTCCAAGTTCTCTCACAATAGAGAGTATGTATAAGGAACATACATTTTTTGAATTTTTTGATACCTACAGAAATAGATATGGGGAGTATGAGAATCGTTCTCTCGAAGAGCTCTTGCAAGAAATCATGGAGTATGCAAAAAAAATGAGCGAAAAAGAAAGAAAACTCATACAAGATTCTTTTGATCTTGCAAAAAAAGCACATGCATGACAAATGAGAAAAACTGGGCAACCATTTTTTACACACCCGCTTACCACAGCATGTATGATGATTCAGTATGAACCAGACGCGACCCTCATAGCCGCTACCCTTCTTCATGATACGGTAGAAGATACATCTATCACCATGGATGATATAGTGAACCTCTCTCCGGATGTGGCTACCCTTGTAGAATGAGCCACGAAAATACGATATGTCTGAAGTGAAACTACCTCATCTGGATTTACACCCGAACAAGAAAAATTTGAAACAATTCGTAAAATTTTAACTGCTTCTCAAAAAGATATTCGTATTTTATTTTTGAAGATTTTTGATCGACTTCATAACATGATTACCATTAGTGGAAAAAGTCCAGAAAGCCAGAAACGTATCGCTCTTGAAACAATTCATATTTATGTTCCTCTTGCTAAGCGATGCGGACTCCGTGATATCTACCATATATTACAAGGTCTTTGTATGAAGGTTCTGGAACCAGAAAAATGGTCTACACTGGAAACCTTCCTCTCTCGACAAACAAATCTTATGAGGAAAGAACTCAATGAATTAGAGGATTATTTTTCACAACAAGTATGGTCAAAAAAAATACTTCATTATCGTGCGAAATTTCTCTCCCCCTTTTCAGTAGATACTGCACAATACTTCTCTGAAACCACCTGGTACGCACTTCAAATAATTGTCGAAAACCCAACTGATTGCTATGTCATTTTACACGATATAGGACAACGTTGAGATGTTAATTGTATACAAGCATGAGTCATAAAAGATTTTATCAATAACCCCCGTTTTTCTGGATACTCTGGGCTACATTTTGAAATTATTTTCAAGGGATGTAAAAGAATAAAAGTTCGTGTCATACAAGAAAGCTCTCAAGATACTATTCTTTCTCACAGAACTTTCGCAGAGCTAGAAGAAATTTACTCCCCTGTCCTATTTCGAGATTTTGAGCTTATCAACGAGGCAACTATATCAAATTCTGAAGCTTTCATGGAAAGTGTAACAGCACATATATTTGCTCGTAAAATTCCACTCCATAGTGCTCTTAGTCCTCTCTTTTACATGCCAGTCGGACTCACTATGCTCGATGCTGTCATATATCTTGAACCAGAAAAATTTCGATTTATAGACACTATTTATCGCAATAATGAAAAGGTCCCTTTTCATGCCACAGTAAATACTGACGACATCATTACCTATATTTTTTGAAATACTATCACCATCACTCAAGGATCTAAAAAAGATATCAATTCAGGTATTTCTCGGTGGAGAATCGAGCAACTCCGTATTACATAAAACACGCCTATGAAATATATACTCGTCGCTGCGATGACAGAAAATCATGTCATCTGAAAGAATAACCAACTCCCTTGGAATATCGCTGAAGAAATGGCTGATTTTCGGGCTTTCACACAAGGAAAAACAATTGTAATGGGACGTAAAACATATGAAGGTCTCTGAAGAATACTCCCAAAACGAAGAAACATAATGCTCACTCGAAATCCAGCATCAGTAAAAATAGGATCCTTCCCTACCTTGAATACCGATAGACGATGGTACGTCGATTGAGGAGAAAAAGGACAAATAGAAATCTACACTTCAAAGGAAGAATTTGAGTCTGCAGTACAAAATGAGGACGAAATACTTATTCTTTGAGGTTCTGAAATTTACTCCCTCTTCTTGGATGATGCACAATCAGAAATACGACTTTCAGAAATCCACGGAGACTATGAAGGCGATACCTACTTTCCAGACTTTAAAGATCTCTATGAAGAAGTCTCTCGAGAAGATAAGTGAGAATATGATCTTGTTTGGTATAAAAGACTCCTATGAAATTAAAGACCCTACAATGGAGAAGTCCAATAACTACGATATCTCTTCTCTCAGTTCTTGGTGGTGTAACCTATATGATTGCACCAATGATTGTACAGTATGGCATGTCAACCTACCCTGTTAGTATCGAGCATCGTATTCTCCAGTTTATTGGTTATAGTTTTATTCATGGTTGATTTTTTCACACGGTAAGTAATGTGGTTTTTTTCTTATTTATTGGACGAATCGTAGAAATCACTCACGGTATGAAATATACATGGTGACTCTGGATATGGACAACATTATTTGTTTGAGGGGTAT
>JAYSSG010000080.1:0-12419 GCA_043720655.1 Candidatus Altimarinota bacterium | reverse complement strand
TAAAATTATTTTCGACAGGAAAATCCACCGAAAAGTAAAAAGTGTTTTTTTTGACTTATAGCCTATATTTTTTACAATGCAGACACACGTTGGGGATTCGCCAAGTGGTAAGGCATCGGACTCTGACTCCGACACCGGGGGTTCGAATCCCTCATCCCCAACCAATACTCTAACTTATTTTGATTATGTCTGAAGAAACAACTGAAAACAAATCATCTGGAGATCAGAAGTATACTGGTTTTTACGGTATCAAAAGTGATCTCGTAAACGTATCCACCTACTGAAAAGAAAAAATTACTTTCAATCCAGAGAGAGGAGGTATCGTATTTTTCTGTCATGATTGTAATGCTCTTGTAGAGACAGATCGTCCTGATACAAAAAAAATGAAGTTTCTTTGCAGTGTATGTAAAAGCAGAAAAATATCATACGGAACAGAAGAGAGCCTCAAAGAACACTACAAGAGAAGTCTCTCTAGAAGATAATATCAAAACATACTTTACAAAAAGTCACCAGCGAAAATGCTATAAATATCTTTTTTTTACAAAATTTACATATACTGTAAAAGTACTGACGAATGGTTCGTACTTTTATTTTTTATATTTTCCTCTATGAATGAAGACAAAAAAGCAGCTCTCCAGGCCGCACTCAAAATGATCGAAAAACAATATGGCGCTGGAGCCGTCATGGTAATGGGTGAAAAAGCTCATATCCCCGTTGAAATGGTATCGAGTGGAAGTCTTAAATTAGATGAAGCTCTTGGCGGCGGATATCCAAAAGGACGTATTATTGAAATATTTTGACCAGAGTCCTCTGGTAAGACTACTCTCGCTCTCCATGCAATTGCTGAGGTGCAAAAAGCAGGCGGAACAGCGGCATTCATTGATGCAGAACACGCACTTGATCCTCAATACGCAGCAAAACTTGGTGTAGATATCAAAAGCCTTATCATCTCTCAGCCTGACTATGGTGAGCAGGCGCTAGAAATCGTAGATGCTCTCATTCATTCAAATGCAGTCGATATCATCGTGATAGACTCGGTAGCAGCCCTCACTCCAAAAGCAGAACTTGAAGGATCTATGGGTGACTCTCATATGGGTCTACAAGCACGCTTAATGTCACAAGCACTTCGAAAAATAACAGGCGCTATCAGTAAATCAGGATGTACACTTATTGCTATCAATCAACTTCGTATGAAAATCGGAGTTATGTTTGGTAACCCTGAGACGACAACTGGTGGAAATTCTCTTAAATTTTATGCTTCTCAACGAATTGATATCCGGAAAAGAGCTGCTATTGAAGAATGAACTGGCGATGATAAAAAAATCCTCGGAAATGTAGCTCGTGTGAAAGTAGTGAAAAATAAAATCGCACCTCCTTTCCGTGAAGCAGAAATTGAAATTATGTATAATGAAGGTATCAGTAAACTCGGCGAAATCATTGACCTCTCTGTTGAGAAAGGATTTATAAAAAAATCTGGGGCTTTCTACACACATGGAGAAACAAAACTCGGACAAGGGCGTGATAATGTCAAACAATATCTCCGTGAAAATCCTAAACTCATGGCTGAACTGGAAAAATCAATTCGGTCAGGGAAAGTAATAGAAGAGAAAATAGACCCTAAAGAGAAAAAGACTGTATAATGTCTTCGTCCTATGTATTTTTAATCCTCAGATATGAGCTCCGTCAAAGATATTCTCTCAAAAACAAATCAACAATTTGGTCTATTAGATGATGAGCGTAAAATAACCTATGCTCAAGAAATGAGTGGGTGGAAAGGCTGGAAAATGGCGTTTACTGGGAAACTAAAAGTAGGAGATTTTCGTACAATTATTGAGGGAAAACGACTTATACAAAAACAGAATACAAGCCATACACACTAGAGAGTGTTTCTTTCTATCTTCGCACCGAGACTTCGTAGACCATCTACGAAGTTTTCGTATCCTCGCTCAATATGTGATACATTATCGAGGATAGTGTCTCCTTGAGCGATCATACCAGCAATAAGCATAGCTGCACCTGAGCGTAAATCCCAACTAGAAACATGATCCCCTCGGAGGGCTGTTTGTCCAAAAACAAGAGCTTCATGTGGATTCATAAGAGCAATATGTCATCGCATTTTTTCGAGTTCAACGAGCCAATTCAGTCGTCATTCAAAGAGGACTTCATGAATACGACTAACACCTTCCGCTTGTGTCATCAAAATACTCGTTGGAGATTGCAAATCAGTTGGGAAACCAGGATAGATATTTGTTTGTAGTTCGGTTGGATACAGATGTTGACTTCGGAACACCCTTAAAGTATTACCAATAATCTCATAACGAACCCCCATACGACCTATAACGTGAAGAAATGCTGTAAGATCAGTAACTCTCGCTTCATGAATATCTATATATTGTTTTGAAGTAAGTGCCCCAATGACTGCAAGAGTTCCAGCAACAATATAATCCCCTACCACTTCTCACGACATCTGAGTAGCAAGAGGTGCTGGAGAAATAATAATAGTATGATCATACCGAAGAGATATCTGAGCACCAGCCGACCGCATGACATCAATGATATTCATGACATGTGGCTCGTAAGCAGCCAGCTCAATAGTAGTAGTTGTTTGTCTCGAAAGAGCAGCAAGGAGAAGAACAATAGTACTTCATACAGAAAAATAGGCATTTACCACTGCTTCCTCTGTATTATCAGCTCATGAAAAAGATAATAATTCATCAACCTGAGAGCTCTCATATCAAAGTTTTTGAAGCCCCTGAACAATTCCCTCAATTGGTCGTTTCCCAATACTACATCCCCCTGGATACATGAGTGAAACCTCGCCAAATCGAGCCAAGAGTGGTGGAATGAGATAGTAGGTCGCTCGAGCTTTTTTAAAAAGATCTCTATTGAGATTTTCAAGAGAAAGATGTGTATTATCTATCGTAAAAGTATGATTCTTATAGGTAATTTTTGAGCCCAGACTGGTCAAAATATCACACAAGAGATGTACGTCCGAAATATCTGGAACATTGGTCAGCTCAGCATGCTCAAAAAAGAGCGTAGAAGCAATAAGAGGAAGTGTGGCATTTTTTGATCCGCTCACGACAATTTCTCCAGTAAGTTCTGACTGTCAGGTAATAGTATAAGTGCTCATAGTAAAAAGTGCTCTGATAATAACGCTTTTTTATAATATGCAACTACTCAGAAAAATTGACAGAAAAGGCACTATGAGAGTTCTTTTCCACAATAAATTTTTGATATATATCCTGCACATTATGTTTCAGGGAGGCAATTCTATCTTTTTCTGTTTCAAAAAACAGATTTGGAAAACTAGAAAGATCCTTTTGAAGCATCAAAAATTCAGAATGAAGGCCATTTTCGGTTTTGTTCTCTAAATGAGGACTCCTCATAATGAGCTCTGTCAATCCTACTTCGAGATGGTCAAGCATTCTCTTCATAAGGGAAATCAATGTGTGCTCCACCCCTCCACGTTGCTCAAGAAGAATAAAAGAATGCATCGATTCATCGGGAATATCAAATACAGATTCAATAAGCTTTACAATAATATCAAGGATAAGTCAGTGTTGTTGAGAATGCTTGGCTCGTATTTCTCAAATTTTTATAGCATCCATGAGACCATCCTGAAGTGTACCCCAATTTTCAAAATAAAGATTTTCAGAACCAAACAAGGTACGTTTTATGAGCATCTTATATTCGGAATGAAGTGTACTTTTTACGACGACATCGAGCACTTCTTGGATTTCTCGATCAATCACTTTTTTCTGTACAACCAGTTCAAGAAAATAGTTTTCTAGAGCATTATCGGATCATTGATTCTTTTTGACAAAAGCATTCATATCTATAGTCTATCAAATAAAGCTACGAATTGCAAATTTATGCCAGAAACATCTCTCATCAATCACCTTATATCGTCTCTTCAGACATTCCTCAAGACTATGAAACTCTCATGAGAAGAGCGCTCAGTTCCAAATATTTCATGGAGTACTGCAGAAGAAATCATCAAACATATCAAAAAAATTTCTGTAAAAAATATTCTCGAGATAGGTCCAGCCAACGGATTTTCTACAATGATGATGCACCTAGGAGTACCAGAGGTAAATATTACGAGTATTGAATTCTCTCGTCATGCTTTCGAGGAACTTCGTTATAATCTTGCCACCTTTTCCAAATTACAGAGCTGAGAAATCCTAGAATGAATACCAGCAGATTTTGGGAGAAAAGTCACCTCAGATATTTTTCAAGAAACAATTGGAAATTTCTCTGTCTATTTTGGTGATGCACGAGAAGTACTTCCTCATTTTCAAGAATGAAATGAAACAGCCCAATGCGAAAGACCAAAAAGTGTTCTCGCTATTCCAAAAAAAACATTTGATATTATTTTTATTGACGGAGCCTTTCGTATGACACGGGAATTTTATGATCTCTCCGTGCCACTTCTCAGTGTAGGCGGAATAATAATTATCGATGATGTCATCAAATATCGTTGGAAAATGAACGGATTTTACGAATACCTCGACTCGCTCTGAGTAAAGTATGAAGTGATTCAAACCGATCCAGATGATGGAATTATGGTGATACAGTTTTAAACAACAAACTGTCCCTTCTCATAAATCACTTTCTCAGAACCATCAGAGAGTGTGGCTATTACTGTGCGATCTGTCGTGCTCATAATATCAGTATGTACGACACTGTCGTTGTATCAGCGAGATTCCCACTCTTCTTTTGATGTAGTGGCTATATCACCTGTGAAGGCATCCTTGTACGCCATTCATAGAGCCAAATGAGTATTCCCAAAAGGTCATCCCACATTTTCATCATAGAGCGTTTCTCCCATAAATTTTGTGATACGAGACAGTCTTGAGTCAGTGAGAGAAAATTCTCCTGCCTTATTTGCATCTTTTTGAGCAATCATTTGTTTCAAGAGAGCCTCATTTTCTGTCGCCTTCGATTCGACGACCAATCCATCCTGAAATCGTAATTCTATTCCTCGAATAATGCTGCCTTGGTACGAAAGAGGCATATTAAAGCGTATCCATCCATTCGTTCCACGCCAATCCGGACTCGTAAAAACTTCAAAGCTTGGAATATTACATCCACGACCAGCGAGCCATTTTCTATCACTTCCAAGTTTTACTGTCAGGTCCATATCCTCGCCTTGTACGTGAACAGATTGAATCTGTAGAAGATTTAATTTTTCTGTCAATGTATGAAGTGTTTCCGTGACTTCTTGCCAACGAGTAATAGGGTGCTCATCGTCGAGAAAACACGCATAAATTATTTGATTCCAATATTCTTCCAAACTCATGCCAGCAAAAGCTGCCATTGCCTGTGTACCATACATCCCCAGTGTCCAAGAAAGTTTACCTTGATGCTCTTTATCATTGAGTGCCTCACGATACGGCTTAATCGTCGCAAAGCGCTTCATAATCTGCTCACCATCAATACCTGAAAGCTCATATTTCTCTTCTTCGGCAATAATATAGAGTCGATGATCGATATCCTCTACAGTGCCAAGAAGTCTCTGCATCGGGCGATAGAGGAGCTGTGATTCATTCGCATGCTGCAAAAATGAACGTTGCAACCCATCCAGTATAATCTCCACCACAGGATGTCATCCTGACTGCAAAACAGCATCATGGAGAGGTTTTAAGAGCGGACGAGCACATTCAGGCACAGAGATGTATACGACGTCACCTGGCTTGATTCAGGTACCATTACCAAGAGCAAAATTGATGAGGACATCAGCATATCGCTGAAGAATGAGAGTAGAGGGAGTCATAAAAAAAGAGTTATTTATAGATTTCAAAGACAACTGGCAAGGTCTTACCACTTCAGAAATTGAGCTCAGGATGATCAGGATTACGATGAGCCACAGAGCTTCCACCATCGAGATTAAAGAGAGTCAAAGTATCATGCTCGCCCCGGAAACGAGACTCTCGAAGGACTATATCTCGTACTTGTGCAAGTGTGGCAGGCTTTATTAATGTAAGAAACCAGAGATCTTGCTGTGAGTTTTTCTCAAACAACACCATCACAGTACGGTTGTGAGAACGTCCAATATAGTGGTTTGTGGCGAGATTTTCTTCTACTGCGCCATCCTGCAGAGAATATACCATTGGTCACGCCTGAAATGCTATTTCACAAGCATCCATTAATCCATCAAAATAAGTACTATTTGACCAAAAGGTCACTTTTTTATGTGAATCAAGGCACACAATATGGGTGATTTGAGTATCTCCATACACCATTTCTCACCAGAGAACACCATTCACCCAGAGCAGTCCAGAGTGATATTCCACTCCTTCATTACGAGAAAAATAAGAGCCATTGATGAGTGTATTTTTTGTACCTGAAGAGAGATTACCTATACTTGGAGTCGAAACTGGATTATAGAGAATACCAAATCACTTTGAGGCATGCGTCCATATAGCTCCAGCCCCATCATCAAAGATGGTTTCTTGGGTATCAAAAGAATCTGTAAACAATTGCCTACGCACTGATTCATAGAGTGCATTTTTTTGAAGAGATGCTGTGTCATTTTTTCCAATCAGTGTATTTTGGATTTCAATGAGTTTTTCATGAATCATAACCTCTAATTTCTCTGCACGACTAGTAGAAAATGTAGCAAGTTTTTTGTCGATAAGTCGTACAAATTGGTTCGCCTGCTTCTGTGTTTCAGTATCAGCAGAATACGCTGTTACTTCACTTCAAAAAAACAAGAGAAAGCAAAGAGAAAATAGGAGAAATTTTTGATGGCTATTTTTCATACCACGATAGTATGAAAATAGAGATAGAAAACAACTTTTTTATACTAGACTCACAAAAAAATATATCTTTTATGGTTCAAGTTATATTTCCAATAGACTTGACTGCCATATTCGCGGGAGTTTACACCAATTTGCATCTTTTTTCCTAGAAATAATATTGTTATTTGGGGACCAATTCTCGAGAAGAAGAGTCAATTCCGAGCATAAGAATACTCAAATATTTATTTATCTTGACATAAAAAATCTCTCCAAAATGGAGAGATAGAAATTTAAAAAATTCTTAGGTGAATTATACAACAGCATCCACTGTCACGTAGACAGATTTGACTTGTTTGCCGTCAAATCGAGTACGTCCCTTTTCATAAAATCGTACAACGCCTGGATTTGTTGCTTGGAGAGTGAAGTCTTTTCCCTGAAGAACACCAACACCTGGGAAAATCCTATTCCCTTTTTGTCGGACAATGATATTGCCTGGGATTACCGAAGTACCAGCGTATACTTTGACGCCACGTCGCTTTGATTGTGAATCACGACCGTTGTTTGTAGAGGAAACTGCCTTTTTATGAGCCATATACTAAAAATTAATGAAAAAGTGAAGGGGTTTATTTTTTGTTATTGTTATTCATGCGAGCAAATCGTGCATTAACCTTATTTGCTTCAGCATTCTTGTACACATCGAGTTTTTTCTTGAAAGCTACACCAGTTTCTTGAGACGCATCGATGAGTTCGAGAGCGAGAGCTTTTGCAAATGGAGTACCTTTTTTTGATTGTGCTGACTCTTTGATCCATTTTGAAGCGAGAAAAAGCTGACGGCGAGGAGCGACATCTCCAGGAACCTGGAAAATGGCACCACCAATACGTCGAGGACGAACTTCGATATGAGGCATCACATTTTCAAATGCTTTATCAAAGATAGCTTCAGGCTCTTTATTGCCTTTTTCTTTGATAAGTGTGAAAGCATCTTCAAGAAGTTGCTGAGCAAGCTTCTTTTTTCCGCCTTGCATGATGTAATTAACAAATTTTTGTTTCTGAGTGAGTAGTGGGAGTAACATAGAGAGAAAAGATTATTTTTTAGGTCGTTTAGCACCGTAATTACTACGAGATTGTTTACGATTCGCTACTCCTTGTGTATCGAGGACTCATCGGACGATATGATATCGTACACCTGGAAGATCCTTTACACGACCACCACGGATCATCACAACAGAGTGCTCTTGGAGATTGTGCCCTTCACCACCAATATAGGCAATAACTTCGTACCCATTGGTGAGACGGACCTTTGCTACTTTACGAAGCGCAGAGTTAGGCTTTTTTGGAGTCATAGTATATACCTTCGTGCATACTCCTCGTCTCTGAGGACCAGCCAGAGGCACGTACACTCGCTTGAGGTTGTTTCGTATAATCATAAGGGCAGGAGACTTGCTCTTGCGTACTTTATTGACACGAGGTTTTCGGATAAGTTGTTGAATTGTAGGCATAAAAAAGTGAGAGACAGAGAATTAACGTTTTGACCACTGAATAGCTTTACGAGCTTTATGGAGACCTGGTTTCTTTCGTTCCACTTTACGAGCATCACGAGTGAGAAGTCCTTGTTCCCGGAGGGCTGTCTTGCAAGACTCATCATTGATGACGAGAGCACGAGCAATACCGTGAGCGATAGCTTGTGCCTGAGCACTTTCACCAGAACCACGAACGGTTACAGAGAAATGATGGTCACCAGCACCTGCTACCTTAAACGGTGCATGCACAAGTGATACAAGATCAGTTCGTGAGATATAGTCTTTAAGTGGGCGATCGTTAACAGTTGATTCACCTTTTCCAGCGAAGAGACGAATTTGAGCGGTTGCTGTTTTTCTACGACCTATTGAATACGTGTATTTCATAAGCTAATTAAAAAGAAGTAGGAGTTATATTTTCTGGAGTCTGTGCTTCGTGGCTGTGTTCAGCTCCTTGAAATTGCTTGAGACGCATCAACATATCATCCTTATGACTATTTTTTGGAAGCATACCCGCTACAGCAAGACGAAGTGGCTCAAAAGGCTTCTTTGTCTTGAGATCACCGAGAGAGATAGTCTTGAGACCACCCATATACTGTGAATGCGTGTAATACATCTTTGATTGATCCTTACGACCAGTTGTGACGATTTTATCGATATTGGTCACGATAACATAATCACCATTATCAATATGTGAAGAGTAAGTATGTTTTTCCTTACCAGTGAGTTTTCGAGCAATAAATTGAGCAAGCCTACCGAGGGTAAGACCTTCAGCATCAATGAGATACCATTTACGTTCGACAATATTTGGGAAAAGTGTTTTCATAGAGAGATAGTTTATACAACGAGTTCAAGAGTGACGAGCATGCTCGCATCACCAGCACGATATTTCAATGGAGTTGTGCGAGTAAATCCAGAGGTTCTTTGGGTTGTTTTTGCCATTTCAATAGCTGCCTTACATGCTTTTTCTGTATAGAGCGAGGCTTGGAGTCTACGAATAGTATTCATAGGATCCTTCTCTTGAGCTACACGAATCAACGTATGAATGAGCGGAGTCACTGCTTGAGCTCGCTTACGAGTTGTCGCAATTTTACCGTGAACAAACAGGCTTGATGCGAGGTTGCGAAGTACTGCATCGCGATGATTTGCATCACGTCAGTTGAGCTTTAAATGTTTTTTGGATCGGTGTCGCATAAAATAAAAGAATAAAAGGAATACAAATTAATCATCTCAAAGAAGTTTTTTACCCTCTTTTGCAAGAGCAGCTCGTACTTCATCCATAGCTTTTTTACCAAATCATTTGATAGAAGAGAGCTTGGCTTCTGTACATTTTTCGAGTTGTTCAACAGAGAGGATATTACCATTCACGAGGGCGTTGAGTGTGCGAGGAGAAAGAGCGAGGAAATCAATATGAGTGAAGTTCTCTCGGTCTTCAGTTGCCTGTGCTTCTTTTCGTTCTTTATCACGGAGGAGTCGTGGATCACTCATAAATGAGCTCTCGATCATGACTTCTGTATCGCAGAAAGAATCAAAGTAAGAACGAAGCATTTGTGAACCAAATTTGAAAGCACTTTCTGGAGAGATAGTACCATTAGTTTTGATAGTGATACTGAGCTTATCTAAATCAGTCATGTCACCAAAACGTTCACTGGTTACTTCTGTACTCACATTGAGAACTGGTGAAAAGTTTGCATCAACGAGAAGAATCATCACGTCATCATCTTCTTTTTTGAGGATTTCGATAGATTTGTAACCTACGTTTTTTTCAACACGAATCTGAATATCGAGATCAAAACCATCACGATCAATTTCTGTAATGTAGAGATCTTTATTAAGAACCTCTACACCGCCTGATGTCTTGATGTCCCCAGCTGTTACAGCGCCTGCTTTATTTTTTTTGAGACTGAGCCATACGATACCTTCATCTGATTTTTCGAGAACGAGGTTCTTGAGATTGAGCATAATATCGAGAATACTATCACGAACTCCTGGAAGAGTCGTATATTCATGACTTACGCCTTGAACCTTGATACCTGTAACACGAGTACCAGGAATAGAAGATAAAATCACACGGCGGAGAGAATGTCCGAGCGTCATACCATAACCTCTTGGAAGAGGAGCTATATCAAAGACTGACTCTTGTAAAAACTGCGCTTCTGAAATTTTTTGTTCAGAAACACGAGGAAGACCGATGATAGTATGGAGAGTGTGCATGAGAAAAAAAATAAGAAAAGAAAAACTACTTAGAGTAAAATTCGATGATTTTCTTCATATCTACCGCAACACCTTGATCGAAATCTTGTGTTTCTGGTAGACGAGTAACCGTGATTTTGAATTGCTTTGGATCAGCATCAACCCAATCAACTGAAGAGACTTTTCCTGATTGATTTTTTGTGAGGAATTCTTGTGATTCTACTTGAAGAGTCTTGTAGATAGTTGTATCCTTGAGTCTTTCACGGACAGTGATGATGTCGCCAGCAGTTACTTGGTATGATGGAATATCTACCTTGTGACCATTCACAGTGAAATGTGCATGATTCACGAATTGTCGAGATTGCATGATAGTGCGAGCAAAGTTGGCTTTGAGAACAACCACATCGAGACGAGTCTCGAGAAGTCTCTGCATATTTTCGAGCGTATTACCCTTCATACGAGATGCTTTCTTGAAATAGTTAGCAAATTGCTTTTCAGAAACACCAAACATACGTTTTGTTGCTTGTTTTGCACGAAGTTGTTGACCGTAGAGATTCATACGACCAGCATTCTTGCCGAGCATCTTTCTCTTTGAATCATTGAGATTGTATTTCTCACTTCCGAAGAGGTTTTTTCCTTCTCGACGACAGAGTTTCTTTTTTGGACCAGTATAACGCATAGAATAAATTAAAGTTTACGAATTTTCTTTTTCTTTGTCCCATTATATGGAACAGGAGTCTCATCGACAATACTATCAATCTCGACACCAGCAGCAATAATAGCTCGGAGAGCATTGTCACGACCAGAACCAACACCTTTTACTTTGACATGAGCACGTTTGAGACCATAGAGACGAAGAGCTTCTTCAAGACATTTTTCCATTGCCATCGTTGCAGCGTATGGTGTTGCTTCACGAGCACCCTTGAAACCAGCACGACCACCACTATGCCAAGTGAGAACATTGCCATCAGTATCAGAGACACTGACGTGAGTATTGTTGTAGAGAGCAGAGACACAAATCACACCCTGTTCAACAGTGCGTTTTGTTTTCTTTGATCGACGAAGAGTTTGAGCCATAGAGAGAAATTAATTAAGCAGCAACTTTTTTATTCGCAACGGTGTTCTTTTTGCCTCGTTTTGTTCGAGCATTTGTTTTGGTTCTTTGTCCGCGGACAGGGAGTCCTTTCTTGTGACGAACACCTCGGTAACAGTTCATATCTTGAAGTGTTTTGATATTGGTCATGATTTCTCGTCGGAGGTCTCCTTCGAGTGTATAGCGCTTGAGTTCGTCTCGGATAAGTCCGAGCTCTTCTTCTGAGAGCGTTTCTACTTTACGAATTGAATCGATTTTTGTCGAAGCAAGAATCGCTTTTGAACGAGTAATACCAACACCATATATAGAGGTGAGAGCGATCCAGAGATGCTTGTGGTTTGGAATGTTGACTCCTGAGATGCGTACCATAAGAGAAATAATAGTAAATTAGCCTTGTCTTTGATTAAAACGACGATTCTTTTTGTTGATAATACGGACATACCTTTTGGTATGGCTCTTGTTCCATCGTACAACGATTACATCATTGCGTGGATCTCTCTTCTTTATTGATGGGCGAACTTTCATACAGATGAAACATTATGGCGATAAACAATACGGCCTTTCGTGGTGTCATACGGAGTAATCTCGATATCAACTACATCTCAATTGAGAATAGAAATACGACACTTACGCATATGGCCAGAAATATAACCGGTGACTACCATAGTGTTTTCACCTAACTCTTGACCAGCAAGAGAATCAATCTGTACTCGATAATCACCATTAGGGAGAGACTCCAAGACAGTGCCTCGTGCAGCGATTTTTTCTTCTTTTGCCATGAATTAGGGAAACATTTATGATACGTGGCGGCATTGTATAAAAAAAGCCTTACTTTGCAAATTTTTTTTATCAAAAAACAAAAAAACAATT
>JAYSSG010000079.1:0-12438 GCA_043720655.1 Candidatus Altimarinota bacterium | reverse complement strand
TGCCTGCTTCGCTCTCTTTTTTGCCTGCATTGTGCATAAAAATATAATAAGAAATAAAAAACCTCGGGAGTATATATTTTTGTGTGTATTTGGCAAGAGAAATATTTGAAAAACATATAAAATACAAGTATACTACCAGAAGTACGATTTTTATGTATTTTATGAGCCATACCCGCCACTCGACATATTGTCTTTGAATTCTTCTTTTGATGACTTCATATACCTTTGGTTATGTTGATTCAGCGGCGTCAAGTACTGGTCTTTTTTCCACTTCATACAAAGCACAACAAGAAAATAGTAAAAAATATTACCAAGATGCTGTCATCGAATTCACAAAAAAACTCAATATTGTTCTCAAAAAACATACTGAACTCAGATCTCTCTCTGATGCCTGTGGTGGATGTGATGTGGTTCTTCCTGCTTTTGACGAATACCTCAAAGCCAATCTTCCTCGCAGAGATTATGGGGTCGCTGTGGTACAATTTTTTCACGCCAGCGTTCCAAGAAATATCTCTTCTCAAACTCAAAAGTCGCTCAATGATTTCATAGCCAGTATGCTGAATACTATCATCGAAGATACCGATTATCTTATACAAACTCAGCATGATATCGATGCCCCTGGACGATATACGGATGGAGATATGAGCAATTCTCCCTATGATCTCATGGATGATATGAAAAAAGTATTGTGAATTCTCGTCAAAGATCCTCCAGAATACGAGTGATATGTAAATACTATGAAAAATAATGCACCAGGACTTATAACGGGTCGTTTTGAGACAGGACAATGGGCTCAGGGGAAAACGTATGAGATCGATCTCGCGAGTGATGTGGCTTGAGCTTTTGGACAGGATTCAGATAGAGACTCTGGGTGAGATTCTTCAAGTGGCAAAGATTGTGAGAGTGGTTTCTGTATGACAACAGATATCATCTACAACGATCAATATTCTGTGAGTGGTGATGGAAAAGGTTTCGTAAGTGCCAATTTTGAAGAAATATTTGGTTCAGTCAATGATTGGCTTATTAAAAAAGGAGATAAAAGAAATATTGCCTGTAAATGACCACCCCCAGTAAATCAATACCAATCAAATAATGATCAAAATTTATTTTTTAAAAATATATTTCGCGGACTTGGTATTTTCGTTTTTCAGAAAACACCACGTTTCATAGAGAAAGATGCGACAATAAGAGAGAAAAAAACTGATGTACAGAAAGAAAAAGAGACTGACGGAGTGATAGCTAAGAGCTTCAAAAATCATGATATAGATACTGACAATCTGATGCTCTATACTCAGAAACAAATGGTGGAAGAGGCGACACCGATCGCTCGTAGGGCAGGAGATACTGCCGAGAGCCAGGAGCGAGCGGCTCGCATACAAAAAAATAATAAAAATCTCCAAATAGCTACTCAGACATCGCAAGCAAGAATAGAAAATGGTAATCCTGATGAGAGTACTAAAAATATGTTTCGTTCTTTTGGCTCGTGGGTAGGATCATTTGGTTCTATGGTAGAGGATACACTTGATATCTCAAAGGCCTGGAAAGATAAACCAAATTGCGAAAACTAATTCCTCTCTATGAAATGTATTCGTCTTTCTTTTCTGTTTGCTCTCATATCTCTGTGTGTATTTTTTTCACCATGAGTCTTTGCGGCAGAAGAATGTAGCATGAGTGACACTGCGGCTTCTCCTGTGCAGAAGTGGAAAGCGAATGTCGATATCCTCAATGCAGCTATTCGGCAAGAAGCCGGTAAGGCTACCTGTGCTAGCAATGCTACGCCTACGAATCCTGGTCTCACAAACTATGTCACTAGTGTGGTTCCTATCAATGACACAGTCGGGCTTATGCGAGATATGTATTCTCTTTCCTCTACGGGTGCTGATTTTTATACTGAAGTTGATGCCTTCCTTGATCCATCTGGACCTCTTATGGAGCTCAAGCCCCATAGAGACTCTATCGAAGATATAGAGAGAAGTATCCTCGAAACGGCACAATATGTATGATCTCGCTGTGCTCAACCTATCAAGATGAGTACGAATGTTCTCGAAGGTAAGGCTGGATACAACACCAAATGACGCACCCTCTCTGAAGTGCTCGTAGCTATGACAAAACAAACAAAAGAAGTAAAACGCTTTTTTCAAATTCTTTCTCAAGGAATTCAAACTGAGGAATATATCGATGAAGTACCTTTTTTGATAGCAACTCCAGGATTTTCAAAAGATATGTACGTGTATTTTAGCCCTAAACATATACAAGAATGTCGGGATAAAGATCCAAGAAAATGAGCTTTTCTTGATGTTTTAAAAGGAGCCTTTTCTCAGGGCTGGAAATATCCTCAAGCTATACAGGTATGGAAGGATGCTATGGCACTACTTCTCTATCGATGATGACAGATGACAGGCACTGCTTCCTATGATGCCGGAAAGGAGGCTCAAATAAACAGCCTCGTACAGGCCCGTAAGGGGGGAGTAGGGAATTCAGATATTATGATTGATAGTCAATTTTTCAAAGAGTTCGGATATCGTCCTAATTCTCAGTCTACTGATGAAAAAATCGATACTCAGGAACGCAAGACATTTTATGAGTCTATGGGGTATGAGTTTATTCGCAAAGTCATACCAAGTATTGTAGCCCAATGAGGCACTGGTGGAACTGGATTTGTGAAAAGTAGTCAGACACAGGAGGAGGTCGATAAGATAGGGCGTCTCCAAGATATAGAAGAGTCTCTGTATTCTCAGTATGGCTCTCGTAAAGAATGAGTGGCTTTGAGTAAAGAAAAAGATCCATATCTCTCGAGTGACCTCGCAAAAACAATTCAAGGCTCCAAGGACAGACAGAAAAAGCTCGGAGAGACATATAAAAATATATGCGAAATTTCTTGAGAACAGGCTACTAATGTCTCAAGAGCATCGCGATGTTAAGCTCTCTTAAGGACAAATATCATAGTAGGATATATCTCTCTTCTTCTTTATAGTTTTCTCTGTAAAATAAAACTATTGCATTTTTATAGAAGAAACTATACTATTTTTATAACAATAAAACTCTTTATTTGTAATAAAAAATACGATTATGAAATTTGAGAAAATTGTGCAAAAAATGAAAAGAAAATGACAAAATGTCTGGTCATTACAGGATATTGAAAAATTTATCGTGACCCCAGCAACGGATTCTCACAGTATTCTCTATAAGACTGTTCATCTTCTGGTGACATCGTGAGTACTTGTCTCTATACGCAAATGACTCTATCTCTCAGGTCAGTGAGAATCTCTCAAACCTCTCGATCCACAAGACTATTATTGGAACATCGTTCGTAAGACTCTTGCGGAAACCTATGCAAGCCACGGTGTCATAATCGGACAAAAGGCTCTTGCCCTCATGCTTAAGGATTTCTCTTTGCCAGAAGTACTCTCAGTCTGTGTGCCAAAGAATCCAAAAAAAATCACTCTTCTGGAGTGATATATGATGACGACGCTCAATCCCAAATCTCAGAAAAAATCTGGACTCTACGGGATTGTCAAAAAATTTGCTACAAAAATGACCATAGATGATACATCTCTCTGGGTTACTTGTCCTGAACATGCTCTCCTAGAGTCACTGATTGTCCGAGACGGCAATGATATTACAGATACAAGTATGATACTGCGCTGGCTCAAAAAAAACTCCCATACACTACGTATGGAAGTTTTTTCTGAATTGATACCCAATAAATATATCTCTGCTGCTAATCGTCTGAAATATTTGGCTTATGATAATACATATACAGAACTCTATACTATGATGGTAAAAGTTATTGATCTTCACGGAGGCGGTTGTCACCTGAGTCGAGAATTTCTCTCAGGAAAAGTATTGTAGCCTTTTGTAAAAGTAAATTTAGAGTGCTTTGGTAGTTATTTCTGTACTAAGATTCTTGATAACTTCATTGAGTGAGACTTCTGTCTGTTCTTTGGTCTTATAATTTCGTACTGCAACACCATTATTTGCTTCTTCTTTTTCTCCGACAACAAGAATATAATTGATACGAGATTGCTCAGCATTTCTCACCTTCTTATTGAGTCCATCAGTAGAGAGGTCTACTTCAGCACGGATATCAGCATCTTTGAGCGATTTGAGGACTTGCTCAGCATAGTCGTTGAATTTCTCACCCACTGGTACGACGATAACTTGGCGAGGCGCAAGCCAGAGAGGGAAGATACCAGCAAAGTGCTCGATCATGACTCCCATAAATCGCTCAAGTGATCCAGAGATAGCACGATGAATCACGACAGGGCGTTCTTTTTCACCCGCTTCATTGATGTAGCTGAGGTCAAATCGTTCTGGAAGATTGAAATCGAGTTGAATGGTTGCAAGCTGCCATTGGCGACCGATAGCGTCTTTGAACATGAAATCGAGCTTTGGTCCATAAAAAGCAGCTTCACCTTCTATTTTTTTGTAAGGGAGTTCAAATTGTTTTGCCGCTTCTTCGAGGCTTGATTCAGCGGTGTCCCATACTTCTCTTGCGCCGAGATATTTCTCTGGTGTTGACGGATCGCTGACAGAGAGAGATACCCAATAGTCTTCCACCATTCCTAAAGTAGTGTAGAATTCTTTGATAATACTCACGATAGTACCTACCTCTTGCTTGATCTGAGCGATACGGAGGAAGAGATGACCATCATCTTGTGTGATAGCTCGTACACGAGTGAGTCCTGAGAGCTGTCCTGGTTTTTCATCACGATAGACGGTTGCAGGTTCGAAATATCGAATCGGCATATCACGGTAGCTCCACTGATTGTCAGCGAAAATTTGCATATGGTGCGGACAGTTCATGGGTTTCATACAGAAATCTTCTCCATGACCACCCTTTACGCGGAAGAGTTCATTACCAAATTTTGCTGCATGGCCAGAAGCCTCATAGAGATCTATTTTTGCAATATGTGGAGTCCATACTCGCTGGTAGCCGTGATTTTTGTGAAGTGACCAGATATAGTCTTCGATTTCTTTGCGGATAATCATCCCATTAGGTTTGAGCATAGGAAGTCCAGAACCGACAAGAGGGGAGACAGTAAAGAGATTCAATTTGGCACCGAGGATACGATGGTCTCGCTTTTTTGCTTCTTCTTGTTGCTTCACATAGGCATCGAGCTCTTCTCGATTTTCAAAAGCGACTCCATAGATACGAGTAAGCATTTTATTTTTCTCATCACCACGCCAATAGGCGCCAGCGATACGGTCGAGCTTGAAACTATTTTCATCGAGTTCACTTGTTTTCTCCACATGAGGACCAGCACAGAGGTCATCATACGTCACAGTTCAATTCTGTAATGTATTTGTATAGACACCAAATTTTGTCTCCCCATCTCGTGCGAGATCTTCGATCAGTTCTATTTTGTACGGATCACCAGCAAATTTTGCTTTTGCCTCATCGAGAGTCAGAAAGCTCTGCACGAAGAGCTGATTTTGTTTGAGAATATGCTTCATCTTTTTCTCGACTTCCTTGAGATGTTCCTCTGTCAGAGAAAAATCGCTAAAGTCATAGTCTTGGTAAAAACCATTATCGATGGCAGGACCGACACCACGGAGAATCGTGAGGTCTGGGAATGCCTGCGCAATCGCTTGGGACAAAATGTGGGAAAGCGAGTGGCGTTTTGTGGAGAGTTCTGGCATAAAAAGTTGATTAAGGGTTAAATAATTATTCTCATTTTAAAAATTTAATTTGTTCGAGATAATTTTTATCTTCATCTTCTCATTGTTTTGTACAATTATTAAGTTCATCACAGTTCATTTTTCTGGCAATTTTCGTGTGATTTAATATATCTAATAACTCTAATTGTTGAACTTTTTTTGTTAGAGTATCAAATTCTTCATCTACTCACAATGAATAAGAAGAAATAATTCAGTAGCAACTATTTCAATTTGGACTATAAAATATTTCTTCAATTTTTGTATCTTCAGTCCAGAAATGTTGTGTCACATCTCTGTATATTTTTTGAATTTCATCTTTATATTTGAGACACTCTTGTTTTTTCTTAAAAATATCTTCTAGTTCGACCGGTTTACTTACATTTTCGACAGGAACTACTTTCTTATCATCTCAATCAATACTACAAGCACTGAGGAGTAGGGAAGTGGCGAGGAGGAGGGGGAGGAGTTTTTTCATAAAAAGGAATTAAAGATATGTTTTTGACCTGGATTTCTCCGCCGCGGCGGACGGGAATGACAGATAATGGGTATAAAAAATCTCACCCAAAGGTGAGAACTTTATTGGTGAAAGTACTCGGAAACGATTAGTATGTTGTTCACAGTCATGTCATGGTTTGAGCTAGTATAGTGAGTTTTTTTATTGTGCAAAATTTTTCTTTCCTCCCCATAGACACATCGATTATTGACATATTAAGTATATTATATACTATACATATATGACATTTGAAGTTTATAAATCATGAGAAATGATACATATATCCGACCAGAGCGGATCTGTATTTGCAGATTTATGCCTCTGGACATCTTCTCAAGCACAAAATGTTCTTGATAGGGAATTATGACCTGGAGAAGAATTTTATTGGATTAATCATTTGTTTAATAGGAGTGGTGAACAGTGAAAAGGGACAGAATTGCTTCGGTATATGATAAGTGTTTTGAGAGCAGAAAAAATCACTGCCGGACTCATAGCTTCACCTCTTGCTCCCTATCCCCAAGAGAATTTTTGTCTACCAGTTTTTGAAAAAAGACTTCATTCTTGGTATGTCAGACACGGTTTCCGCCAAGCAAAGAAGCTTCCATCAGTACTTATCTATGATGCAAATGTTCCTCAGCAGGGAATTGAAATGCTACTTTAATCTACTTTATACATTTCTCGTAACTTACTCTCTGTGATACAGTCAGTATCATCCATAGTGAAACCGAGCAGTTTGACTCATCTCTCGACTTCTTCGCGTGTCTGAGCTTCCACTTCTGCATATTCTGGTATTCCCGGATAGGTATCGAGATCAAATGTGATACCATCGAGCACGTAACTGACACGAGTCTTGATAGATTCTCCATACTTTGTAAGACCAGCAATTTCTAGAATTTTTGCCATAGACTCGAAGTCACTTGTCTCGACTTCATGTTCTTCGTTGTGGAGCATTCTGTCAGTTCCGATTCGTTGCTTAGCAGTGACATAGCACGTATCACCCATTTGTCTCAGACGGATTTTTTTTCCGTTTGTCCCACGGCGATAAAAATGAGCCACGATTGTGCCTTCAAATTTCTTTTTTGCACCGAGTACTTCCAGCTTTCGACGAATACTATCGCCGTCGACCTCGAGAATTTTGACTTCTATTTCATCCATAATGTTTATTTTCTCAAAAAAACTCTGTTAATCAAATTTATTGATTTGCCTTATACGTTCTTCCAATTTTAGGAAGTAATATTTTCGCTTTTTTTGACTGTATGACGCTATCAGATTCTAATGTATATGCGAGTGATTCTCTGGATTGTTCTGAACCGTGATTGAGAAATATTTTCGCTCCTTTTCCTGTATTTTTACCATCCCTAGAGTTTTTTCGTGCATACCGAGTAAGGTGTGTACTATCTCCATGTCCCGAGAATCCTTTTGCTACAAATAATTCGTGTCATGGGTTTGGCTCATACATCTCAGATCCAATCTGGTAGTCTTGACCACTGAAAAGATTTGCTCCGTTACTTCATGGTTCTCCATGGAAATTAGGAGAAACAACCAGTAAACTTTCTAAAGGGTACATATGTGCGAGAGCTTTGGCTGAAGGTCACTCTGGATGAAAGAATCCTCAAGAAGAGATAATAATGCGAGGTTTTTTTCATTTTTTCCCGAGCTTACGAAGTATGCTCTCTTTATTTTTTGGCGTGAGTGATGTCTGAACAAGTGGGGTCATATATGGCTTGACCATGCTCCGTATATCACCTTTTGGAAAGTGCTTAAATAACTTGGCTATCGACTCTCAGAAATAAGAAATCTCTACATCATCTGGATTTATTGCATTATTTTGGAGACACATAAGAATCTCGTAGAGTACATATATAGGCCTCTCGAGTGCCAGTGATACAACTAGAATATCAGTTTTTGATTGTATAGCGTCGAGAATCTTGGCATCAAGTTTTCGGAGTTCATTGGCTCTATCTGAGTGCACTTTATCTCCGTAGGTTGATTCTAGGACGATAGTATCATATTTGTTGTAGAGAGAACTGTAATCAGGATCAGTTCATTCATATCAAAGTTTGGGATTTCATTGATCTCCACTGAAAAGTACATTTCTTTTTGTAGAAGCAGAAATAGGTAATTCGAAACCTATAGAACAAGCAGGACCAGTCACGAGATGTCCTGTTGGGTCAAAACGTACTCGTACATCTTTTCATCTCATTTGAAGTATTTTGTGATGTAGACCTATTGGGAGCTCTACTATAGCATTGATGGCTCGAGTGACATCGCTGCGAGTGATGACTCATTTGTTCCTCAGTGTATCAAGTAGTTCTCAGTATTTAGATTGTATCTGAGTTCGGAAAAAACTCACAAGTTCAGCATCAGGAATGTTTTCTATCTCTTCTTCGCCAATTCCTAAATGTGCACAAAGCTGATATGTGGCACTTTCTAGTTTACTCTCCTGTTCATGCATCGCTGTATGAATCTCGTGACGGTCTTTTGATTTATCAATTCTACCACCACCTTTTCCTCTTTTTACCCCTCTTCTTGGCATATTGGACTGCATATCGTTGAGGAAATCCTGAGCCTGCTTTATCCATCGTCACATTTTTTCTTCAGGATTTTCTTGCATACCAAGCCTATGAGCTTCTTGGACGTTATGTTTTATGATGTCACCATTTCATGCAGGTACATAGATTTTTGAATCTGGATTTTGTACGAAGAATTGAGGGAGCTCCCCGTTGTGATCGACATGGCCATGGGAGAGTACGAGTATGTCTATTCATGATGGCATCATGATTCTCTCTTTTCATCCAGGAGTGATACCGGCATCGACCATTATGTTTGCCGTTTTTGCTTGGAGGCTGTGTTGTAATATTGTAGAAGATGGGGTTACGTCACCAACGGCTCATAAGAATTTGAGACTTGTTGTATGGTTTGTATTCATAAGTTAATTTATAACAACTATTTTTTATAAAGCAAATTATTTGTATAGTTTTTTGTCAGAATTTTTTCGAAGAAGTGTAGATTTCTAGAATTTTTTCTTATAATCCCTTGTATGAAATATGAAATTGTAATTGGTCTTGAGACCCATGTTCGAGTCGGAAGTATCACAAAAATGTTTGATGCCGTACCAAATGCTGTCGCTCTCGAGCGAGACCCAAACGTCAATATATCGCCTGTATCTCTCGGTCTTCCTGGAGCGCTTCCTGTCCTCTCAGAATGAGTAGTAGACCTCGCAGTACGAGCAGCCCATGGTCTCCGTATGACAGTGAATGAATTTTCTCAGTTTGACCGTAAGAGCTATTTTTATCCTGATCTCCCTATGGGATACCAGATTACCCAGCTCTTTCATCCGATTGCAGAACATGGTCATCTGGATGCGTACGTTGAAGGAGCTCTGAAACGATTTAATATCCAGAGAATCCATATCGAATGTGATGCAGGGAAACTCACTCACTCTATCACTAAAACGCTTTGTGACTATAATCGTTCGGGAAGTCCATTGATGGAAATCGTCACAGAGCCAGATTTTCGCTCAAAAGATGATGTCCTCGAATATCTCCGTGAACTCCAGAAAATTATGCGATTTGTAGGTGCTTCTGATGCTGATATGGAAAAAGGACAGCTTCGTTGTGATGTGAATATCTCACTGCGAATATTTTGAGCTCATGAATATGGTAATCGTGTAGAGATCAAAAATCTCAATTCATTTCAGATGATAGGTCGGGCGATTGATTATGAAGTGGCAAGGCAGGCAGAATTATACGACAATGGAGCAGTAAGTATTGACCAAGAAACTCGTGGTTGGGATGATGAAACAGGGGAGAGTCATCCGCTTCGATCCAAAGAAGATGCTATGGATTACCGCTATTTCCCTGAACCAGATTTACCACCTCTTCGTATTAGTCTAGAATATATCGCCGCACGAACTATTACAGAACTCCCGATTGATCGACGCCAGAAATACCTCGAGTGGGGACTGCTCGCTGATGATGCACGTATTCTCTCGAGTGAACGAGCGATGTCTGATTTCTTTGAAAAAACAGTTGCCCTCACAAGCGATGCAAAAAAGTCTTCATCACTCATTCTCACCGTGATGCTGGGTATTCTCAAGAAATCAGATGAAGAAATAGACTTTACGACACTTCGTATTTCACCAGAATCACTGGCTCGAGTCGTCGAAATGATGAAAAATGATGAAATCTCTTCTACGAATGCTCAAGAAGTGGTTCGTATCTTGCTTGAAGTGGGTGGTAATCCAGATGAAATCGTGGAGAAGAAATGACTGAAACAAGTCAACGATACAGGACTGATGGAAACCATTGTGGAGAAAGTCCTCAGAGAAAGTGCAGTACAAATCGCAGAGTACCAATCATGAAAACCAAATCTCTTTGGTTACTTCGTAGGACAATGTATGAAAGAGAGTAAGTGAGCTGGAAATCCGAAAATGTTTACAGACCTTATCAAAAAACGTATCGGATAGTTGTATTATTTATTATTGTTATTATGTCAAACAAGCACGGACTCAAATGATCGGTAGTAAAAGCTCAAGCAAAGGCTCGACGGCTTTCAAAAAACGTCAAAAAAACAACGTATCAAGTCTATGTATGAAGTGAAAACTCTCAAACACGAAGTAATCAGTCTTTTAAAAAGAGAAAGCACTATCTGGAAAACAAACAGAATTGGCCAAAAAGAAAGCTGGTTTCAAAGAGTTTCCAAACGCTTCTTGAGATGTGAGTGGTGGATGAAAGAGGCTTCTTCAAAAAATGAACCAAGAAAAATTTTCACACTAAAAGCAAAGTGGACCAGAAATGACTGGATTTCTACGGTATGCCACGAGGTAAATAATCTATGGTTACTTCTTTTCAAAACACAGTCTATTCTGCACTGTTGCTTATACCACAGGGCAGGGTAACGACCTATAAGCTTCTTGCAGATTTTATTGATTGCAAAAGTTCTCAGGCCATTGGACAAGCGCTTACTCGAAACAAAAATGCTCCACAAATACCCTGTCATCGAGTGATAAAAACTGACTGACATATTGGTGGATATGCTTTTGGTGTTGAAAAAAAACGAACTATTCTTGCGAGTGAGTGAGTGTATTTTGATACTGAGGATACTTTACTTGATTCTGGAAATATTTGGTATTTCTCTTAAAGAGCGTACACTATTGTTCCACTTCTTAATCTTATTTTGTATGTTTACTCATTCTCTTCCTGATTTAGCATATTCATTTGATGCATTGGAGCCACATATTGATGCCCTTACGATGGAAATCCATCATGATAGGCATCATCAGACTTATATCACCAATTATACGAAACTCCTTGAGGGTACAGGCCTTCTGGAAAAATACATGCCAGAAGTACTCATTCATCATCTCAATGAAGTACCTTCAGAGAAACGACAAGGTGTTACGAATAATCTGTGAGGACATATCAATCATAGTTTTTTCTGGACGATTCTCTCACCACACGGTGGTGGTATTCCAGAGGGGCAACTTTTGGAATCCATTTATACTACTTTTGGAAGTTTTGAAAATTTTCAACAAGAATTTGCTCAAAAAGCCCTCACTGTTTTTGGCTCGGGATGGGCATGGCTTGTTATGGCTGCTGATTGAGGGCTTGCTCTTCGCCAAACAATAGGTCAAAATACGCCTCTTCTGGATCATGAAACACCGATTCTTGGGATTGATGTATGGGAACATGCTTATTATCTGAAACATCAGAATAAACGAGCTGACTATATCACTGCTTTTTGGAATATCGTTGATTGGAAACAAGTGGAACTCTATTTTTCACGGTAGTTTCTAGAATTCGCCAGTTCCTTTTGTGCTGAGATTTATTATTTCTTCTGATGTTTTTACTTGGACATCTGAGAGATTAATTGTGTGGATTTCTGGTAATATTTTTGTTATTTTCCATACTGCTAAGACAGTTCATTTTTTGAGGTCTTTTGGTGATTCGGAAGTGATAATAACGTCTTGAGTGTATTCCTCGCTTTGATTTTGTATGCTACCAAAAGAGCTTTCTGGTTTTGAGAGAGTAAGAGAAGTATCGTTGTAGGAAAGAGAAGCAGTTATCTCTTTAGCTTGATAGATATCCTTTTGTATCACAAAAGAAATAGTATCCCCATCGAGTATGAGGGAAGAATCTGATACAGAGATATCAGCGGAGCTCTCAGTAATAGCTCCTTGCATATGATGTCCAGCATCGGTAAAAAGAACTGTATGGACTCCTACAGCACATAACACGGCGAGGATAACAGGGGATGTTTTTCGTATTTTTTTCATAGTATTT
>JAYSSG010000078.1:0-4921 GCA_043720655.1 Candidatus Altimarinota bacterium | reverse complement strand
ATGGAACAGGATTTTTCGTATGGGCAGTATCTGGATGATCTGAAGTTCCCATACGTTCACAATTGCCATGATCCGCTGTGATAATCAGTGTCATATCTTTATTACTTGCCCAATCAATCAGTTTTTGTACGACATCACCAAGCTTTCGAACGGCAGCTGCAGAAGCATCGAGTCTTCCACAATGTCCCACGAGGTCACCATTTGGGAAATTCACCACGGTGAAATCATAGTTTGCAGCATTTTCAAGAAGATACTGACAGATTTTCTCTGCCTCCATATCTGGTTTTTCTGAAAAAAGTCCATCCTTGTAAGAAGCAAAGAGTTCATTTGTTTGCCCCGGATACGGCTCCGAATGAAGTCCTGCAAAAAACTTTGTCACATGAATAAACTTATCAGTTTCTGAGATATGGAGTTGGGTCTTACCATTTTTTGCGATGACTTCTGGTAATGTATCTCGGATATCGAGCTCATCGAGGATGAAATGACCCGTGAAGGTCGGATAGTAATTAAATGTTGCAAGGTAGAAGATGTCCAATTTTGGACGTGCAAAGCCAGTAAAATCAGCATCAGTAAAAATCTGCGATAGTTGTCGCCCACGATCCGCTCGGAAATTCAAACACCAGAGGACATCGCCATTTTCAACAGGTTTTCCGTCAGAGAAAGCTACTGGAGTATGGTGTTCATCCATAATACCAGCTTGATAGTTCTTTTGAATTATTTCGCATATCTCACTTGACACAGGACACTGTATTCGGTCTTTCTGTGTCATCACTTCGTAGACAGGCTTCATACGATCCCAATTATTATCACGGTCAAATCCAGAGTAGCGACCAAAGAGTGTAGAGATATGGAGACGACCTGATTGGAGTACTTCATCGAATTCATGGAGAATCGTCGGTAGTGAGGTCGGAGAAACATCTCGACCATCAGAGCCAATATGGAGCTGAATATCTATATTATGCGGGAGAATCTTCAATACTGAATGTAAGTGTCGGGTACTGGAGTGGATGCCTCCATCAGAAAATATCATCACGATATGGAGACGATTATTGTGCGTTCGAGCATATTCGAGCATTGATTGGTATGCTAGCTCATCGGCAAGTTTCCCTGCAAACAGTGTATCCACTCGAACCAATGTTTGAGGACAAATTCGTCCAGAACCAATCGTCAAATGCCCCACTTCACTTCCTCCTGTTTGCCCCTCAGGGAGACCAACGCACGGCCCATGTGTCCAGAGACGAGCATGAGGCTCTGAGAAAAGACGATTAAAGGTCGGATGATTCGCCTGTATAATAGCATTATCAGTGACATTTTCACCAATACCAAATCCATCGAGGATAGCAAGAAGACAAGCAGACATAAGAAAGAAGTTATGCCTGAATTATTGAAAAAAATGAAAAAATGCAAGCTCTCTCTATCTTCTCTCGTTCTCTTCGAGAAGTGCTCGCAGAGCAAGAAGTCGAAAGACGTGATTAGTATCTTCGAGAATGATTTTTCAGAGGAATTTTTTATTTCCTATAAAAGCTCACAACTCTCATAATAGATCAGCCACCGCTGTATGAGCTAGATGCTCATTTTGACCTTCTTGGTATCGAGATTGCATACGTGCCACGACTTCCTCCCGAGAAAGCTGTGGACGCGATTTGAAATATGTCTTTGGTGTCAGTGCAAAAGAGCGAAAATTAAGAATCCATACAATCATAGCTGCGGTACGACTTGTCAATCGCATAATAGGTCTCGCGGAGAGGTGAGGATGTATCTCCTCTTTGTCTGAGATAATAAAAGGTTTCGCATCTGGATTATTGACAATATCAGGCTGCTGTGCTGAGAGTACCTCGATACTAAAATGAGTATCAGGCACAATCATTATTTTTCGAACAAGACCTCGATACTTTCATTCAAGTGCTTCGGTTTGATGAAAATGATTTGAAGCCCCAATAGTATACTCTTCTGACTCTTCGCCGGTCAGCTCACAATACGGAAGGAGCTGCTTGATATAACCAGAGACCCCTGGACCACAGATGGGAATACAATAGGTTGGTTGTTTAAATCAAATCTTTGGAATATCTGAAGACATCAGAGGTGCACGACACGATTCTCCGATATGTATCTCGATATCAGAGAGCCCGAGGAGACGCACTGCAGAGAGGAGATGTTCTACTATGAGGATTTGGACACCTGAAGAAGTATCACTCACTCGCAACATTCGACCAAAAAGACCATCAATAGCTGTCAGCGTATCTGGATTATACGGTATAGCAGCCGTGCCCACGACAAAATACACTCCTTTCATGGTAGATGGTCTTACAGAAAAAGACGAATATTTTTCGGCAAAACCATTCGTCAGTGGATCGACTTTGAGACCCATCATAAAGACGCCTTTCGTGAGTCGAGTCGGCAAGGCATTAAGTCATATATTGTCTGAGACAGAATTTGTATTCATTATTGTTACAATACAATTAATTTATCTTTGTCAACTAAAACCATCTCCTCGTATCGGAGACCATATACTACTTCCCCGTCATTCCCGCGAAGGCGGGAATCCATCACTGTTGCTACGTGATAGACCCCTGCCTTCGCAGGGGTGACGATACTATTTCCTTCATTTTGTATTGTGTATTGTGTATTGTGTACTTCTTCTCGATTTTGTATTTTTATCCCATAAACTCCTGGTTCAATCGTTATTACCATGCCTGGCTCAAGAATTTCAGCGCTCTTCCCTGATACGCGTGGAGACTCGTGAATCTGAATGCCCACACCATGCCCCAGTGAATGGGTGAAATACTCAGAATATTCCCCCAACATTCTACGTGCTTCTGCATCGAGCTCACACATTTTCATACCTGGTTTTGCCCAAGAAATAATATGATTGGTAATATCTTGAAGAAGCTGATACATTTCTTGAGGAGAACTTTGTATGTTTTTTGGTGGATTTATCATTTTATTTATGCTGCCCTTCTCCTTACTATCTCTTCTATCATGAGCTGTGGATCTTGTCCGAGCTGTTCTCAAAGTATTCATCTAAGACGAGATATGGTCTCCTCGGATACTACGGGCGTTTGTCACATAGCTTGTTCAAGGAGAAGTATAGCTCTTCGCATCGTCGTGCTTTGCAACTCTACGAATTCAGTGCGAGCTTCGTTATGGTGACCTGGATCAAGATGTCTGATAAGGGCAACCTGTAATTGATTTCATTCAGTGAAATTCATATAAAAAAGTCATGAGAAGAATAGTATATACCAAAGATACTACCGCGTCAAATATATACTATATTTTTTCTGGCACAATGCATCGTGTCATATCGGAACAATATCATTTAAAAATAACTCCCATATCTATAAGAATAATATCACCTGATTGAAATGTTCGATCAGTAGGGCTATGATGTGGAATCGCGGTGTTTTCTCAAAAAGCGACAATAGGCGGAAAGCTTGAGCCGCTTGCTCAGAACTCTAGCTGAAGTATTTGGATTTTTCGCGCTACCGCTTCTTCTGTGATGCCGACTGTGAGAAAGGGCTGAATTGCCACATACACTGCTTTATTTATTGCTTGGCTTTCTCGGAGTATTTGTATTTCTTCTGAATTTTTTATTATCCTCTGAGCAGCTATCGGGCTTTCTTTCATGGTCAGTTTCACCCCATATCACTCTATCATATCTCGAAGTGTCTGTGTGAGATACTCTGGATCCGTCTCAAGCTTTCAACTCTTTTCAAATATCTCTTTCCACCCTTCTCGTGTTTCAATAATCTCAAACCGATTATTATCAAAGAGTCCTCTCGTCCGAGGATCACAAAAAATTATTCCCTCTTTATCATTTATTTTTTCTGTTTTGTGCTTTCATATCGTATCTTGTATGATGACCAGGACTTCTCCTACCTCATGCAGAGTGACTCATGTAAGATAAAAAATATCAGCTACAGCAAGGATAAGGTACATAGAAAAAGTATAGACTGTGTTTATGAAAAAACAAGATAAAAAATATATATTTTTCAATAAAATGTCAAAAGTCTTCACTTTCAGTCTATAATGTGTCCAGAAAATACTATACTTTCACTGTAAAAAAGCCTATTTCTCATATATTTTATAAGCATATACTATGAAAAAACAATTCGGATTTACCCTTATAGAGCTTATGGTCGTGATGGCAATTGTGGCTATCCTGGCGACTGCTGGAATCTCAACCTATGCTGGATATATCAAAAAATCTATTGATGTCAAAACTCTCGCCTATGTCACAGCCTGGAATTCGGCTATCATACAGCTCAAGGCTGATAGCTCAAACGGGGCTATCCCAACTGCCGATGCTATCAATACCTATCTCGCACTTCATCCTGTAAGCTCTCGCACGCATATTGCCTCTCTTGTTGAGGCTTTCTCAAACATATGAAAGGCCTTTGGCGCGACCATTACTTTGGCTATATCGAAATACCCTGCATGAGGTCGTACAGACTGCGTTCAGTCATCGTGAGCTCCTACTTCATGTCACATGATAACTGTCTTTCTTTCAAATGGAGAATTTTTTACTACCTATGGTGTCCTCAGTCTCTCCAATCTCATCAATTATCATAGTGTTACTGATATTGTTGGCTTATCATGAGCCATCCATGGTAGCACTCGATGAAATAGTGGCATCATCTCCAGTAGCACTGTAGTCATCTCTGATATTACCATCACAGCCTATAAGTCTTGACTCACCGCCACAACAGCCTACAAAACCCCCTAAAATACAAAAAGCCATCATACCCTACTTATTATTTGATGTCTCATTACGATCAGATGAACGAGATACATTCTTGAATTCAGTATATAGTCATCATAGGTGCTTTGTATCTCATATCTTTTTTTCTAAGTTTTAACCTAAAAACAAGAAAGTCACTCAAAAAAGTTGCATTGTTTGAAAGAATAATATACAATATGCTTA
>JAYSSG010000077.1:0-2246 GCA_043720655.1 Candidatus Altimarinota bacterium | reverse complement strand
TCTTGATCGGCTGTATGTTTGTAGGGAAATGCCATATGAAATGTCTCTTCTTTATCAGGAAAATCAGGCATGGCGATACCTCCAGCCATCCGACGAGCGGCGTGATTTTCGAGGAGTTCTTCGGCGACTTTTTGTATTTCATCCTGAGTTTTTGCGAGTATTTCTTTCCAAGCTGGAGAACCGAGTCGTGTGAGTTTAGGAGCATTTTCTCCGACATATTTACTTATGCGGTGGAGCTCCTCGACGGGTACAAAGAGCTTATCTGTATCAGCATAATCTATCTGGATATATTCTCGCTCCATTCCAGAGAGGCTGTGACGAATAATACCACGATAGATACCAACGCCGTGAAAAAGATGTACGACAGGATCGCCTGATTTTATCTGCACTAGCAGGTCGAGCTTTGGTCGTTTTTTTCTGCGAAAGATACCACCAAGCAGTGGTCACAGAACTTCATCGGTAATAATAAATTCTATTTCTCCGTCATTCTCGGGCTTGACCCGAGAATCCAGGTCATGAGAAGAAATTCCTTCACTTTGTACTTTGTACTTTGTACTTTGTATTCTAAATGATGGTCCTCAGAGTTTCCATTCGTAGACAGTGACGTCAAGTGAATTATCTTTGCAAAACTTCTTTATCACACTCGGTTGTTTCGTGAGAATCGTTACTTTTTTCTGTTTTTTCACAGCATCTACGAGTGCTGTCAGAGTATCGAATTCTAGAGGTTCTGCGAGTACCTCCTCACTCGCATCTCGTCGTATTTGATTGATCTCTACAGGATGATACATCTCTCGTATCGCGTCAAAATCTGGTGAAAAATCAAGCCCTAAAACCACTGTCTTCATCCCTTGAATCGCTGTCAGGGTGTCATCTTTTTCTGGTTGTTTTTTATCTTGTTTTTGTGGCATAGAGAATGAAAGTATAGTATCGGAAATAGGGAGAAAGCAAGAGAAGGATGATATTGATTTTATTGAGAAAAGAAGATAATAGAAGTATAATATTTCTATGAAGAAAATAAAACCCCAGATAATACCCATATTAGCATCTATTTTTCTGGTTTGAATAATTTGATCTATTTATTTAGTGAAAAATGAAAATACTGCTAGATTAGAAAATAATTGGACGGAATCAACAGTACCATATTCAAATAATGTAGTATGTAATCTAAAGTTATCATCTGCAGGGAAGCTTGACGATGGAAAAATTAAAATGTTTTCTCAGAAAGAATCTGAACCACTTCGCCTAACTTTTTCATCATTGAATACGAATAATCCTTTTATTATTGGTAATTTATGAGATAAGGTTTCTTTGGTGAGAATTGATAACAGAGAAACGTTGTATCTTCTTGAACAAACAGGTGCAGGAAATGTAAATGTTTTTACACTTTTCCGTGATAAAAATATTATGACACTAAGTAAGCAATATAGTATGTTTTGAGAGCCGTTTTCGCTCTTGATGATAGGTGATTGCATTGCGTGAACTTTTGATTCTACAAATGAACAAATTAATGAAGAAGATCCAAATGCCTGGACTAAGGATGTAATCCTACAGGAATGACAACAAATCAATCCAGATTATTTAAGATAACATATTTTATAACAAATGAAGTTCTTTCAAAAAATCAGAAGTATCTCATCAATTATTCGAGAAATCAAAATACTCTTTGTAGCATATACCGATAAGCGGACACCTCTGAGCACCAAAATAGTGACTGGGGTACTTGGAGGAGCGTACTTGTTGTATTTTCTTGACCTGATTCCTGACTTTCTCCCTGTTATCGGAATACTCGATGATATCGTTATCATACCTCTTATAGCTGCACTTCTCTCTCGATGGATTCCTCAGGATATTCTCGATGACGCACGTAAACATATCCTTGCTCACAAAAAATAATTGTATGAAAAAAATCCTTTCATTGTGTACATTGTTCGCCGCGGCGAATGTACTTTGTATTTCAAATACTGCATTTGCTGCATTTACGGACACACAGTATTCGTGGTATCGAGATGCTATCGCTACGCTCGAAAAAGACGATATTATCGCTGGTACAAATCCTGGAGTCTTTAGTCCTGATCTCTTGGTTACTCGAGCAGAGATTCTCGCAATGCTTATCAAAACTGCCAAAGTCAAACTTCCTGATGCTCCGGTAGAGTCGTGTTTCCCTGATGTACCAATAGATACTTGGTATCACTCCTATATCTGTGGAGCGCATGCTCTCGGTATGGTAAATGGATTTGAATCTGGAA
>JAYSSG010000076.1:0-5004 GCA_043720655.1 Candidatus Altimarinota bacterium | reverse complement strand
ATTTTGACTTAAGATCAGCAAGTTTATCTTTTGCATCGAGCGTTATCTTCTCTGCAGGAGCAACAGCTGGATTTGCTGGAGCTGTTTCTGGAGCTGATAGAGGAGTGGTAGCCATAATAAGAGAATTATGCTTTTATTTTACCCTAGATTTTGCTCGGATGCAATTCTTACGCAACAAAAAGAGCCTTTTTTGCAAGACTCTTATTGACGAAAAATAATAGTATATTTTAATATATTTTATCCTTTTGGTGGTGCAAATACAAGTGACGTTTCGTTTGCTAAAGTCACTATGAGAGTTTTTCACGATACCTCTATGTTGACTATCTCTTGTTTCCCAATTCTATCACTTGTAATATTGACTCTATCAAATGTGAAATCTACCAAGCTTCTACCAGAATCAAGCACAAGATTGAAATTTTGCTCAACTAAAACTTTATTAATAGAGTTCTGTGTGTCTTGATCTAAATTCAGTGTATTGAGAGTAGATATGAGTTCAGGTCCAATTTTTTTACTTACTTCTTCTTTATTTTGGTTTGCACGTATTGATGCTAGTATTCCATCAGCCATTCTTTTCCCGGCTTCCTCTGGAGTCTCTGTAGGCTCAGCAGTCGTCGTTGATTTTTCGTTCTCTTTGCCATCATCTGTAGGCTCAGCAGTTGTCTTTGAAGCTTCTTTCGGCTTCTTACCTTCATCCTCAGTTGGCTCAGCAGTTGTCTTTGGAGCTTCTTTTGACTTCTCGCTTTCATCCTCAGTTGGCTCAGCAGTGGTCTTTGGTGCCTCTTTCGGCTTCTCGCTTTTATCCACAGTTGGCTCAGCAGTGGTCTTTGGTTTCTCAATTGGAGGAACCACGGGAGGTATAGGTTTTGCATCTACTGGTATATCTTTGATGCCAACATGTTCCATCGCCATATATCATTCTTGTCCATTGATTCGTACATGTACATAGATTCTTTCCTGACCCTTGTTATCGCGCAAAGTACGAAATGAATATCCATTTACGTTTTTTCTTCCTGGAGTCGATATGAGCTCGACGTTTGTCCCATGAGGGAATCTCGGTCATCGTATTCCTCCTCCATTTCCGGAATCTTGTCGGAGTATGACATCTGTTTTATCTTCATTGTTTTTATGTTGTTCTATTACTTGAAATGTCGTTCATTTTTTGAGCGCATTAAACACTTCAACCATCAACTTTTGTTTTTCTAAAAAACTTTTTCAGACAACCTCCCGCATATCTTTGAGTGTATCCTTTCCAATATGGGGGAGATCAAAGATTTCAGTTTGTGCGGTAGGGGCAAATGTTTCCATAAGAAATATTAAAAGTACATATATTTTACAGTATTTTTTTTGATATTGCAAATAAAAGACTCTCGATATGAGAGTCTTTTATGTATAGGATGAAAAATATATTAAAATCCTTGTATTTTCGTTAAATCTGCTTGAAATTGTGTTTTATTTACGATACCAAAATTTGACGTTCAACGTCCATCATGGTAGATATCGTATTTTGTAATATCTCCATTACTTTCCATTATATATTTCCAAGTATGGTTGTTGAGTTGTTCAACAGGAACTCATTTTTTTTCTTTTCCTGTTACTTTTTGCCATGTTATTTCAATGATTCTTGTACCATGATCAGCAGTGTAGGCATTCACATCAAAGTGTGTAGCATCTGTTAATTTTTTGTCTGGCGTCGTATGAAAGTGAAATCGTTCACCAGGTCACCATTTTTCATCTGATCGATGTTCATCAATATGGTTCCAGACTCCTTGGAAAGCTTGTGCTTCAGGAGAGGCACCGTTTGCAAAGGTAGTTTTGGAAGCATTGAGAAATCCTCCAACACTGAAGTTATCACCATTTCCATCATACTCTTTCCCACCATCTGTATCTCTTTTATTGACTGGATGATATTCTTCGCTTGTTGGTTTTTTTGATTGAGTAGGTGGCATTTGTTGTGATGGAGCACATCCGTCCATTTGGAGTACTCACCAGAGGACAGCTCCTGCACCTGCAACACCTGCGATTTTTCATTTATGTTCAGCTATAGCTTGTACTGGAGCTGTATTCACGATTCTGGCTGTATTGCGTCGTATCTTACCACCAAGTGCGCGAGACATCAGAGTTTTATTATCTTCTTCGACTGCATCTATGAGACTGACGACGTCTGTTCTATATTCTACTCGGTATGGATCCATCGCTGATTCTGCTTTTTTGATCATTTTGCAGAGGTCTCGGATATTATCACGACATTCACGAATACCATCTGGAGTATATCATGCTCCAGAAAGTGTCGTAAGTTCTGTTGTGACATGGGTAATTGCAGCGGTTATATCTGTAAGCTCTGATGGTACTGGGAGAGCTGGTGTAGCGCCTGTAAAGAGAGATTCTTGTGTATTAACTGCATTTTGGAGTGCACCAAGTGCGCTTGATAGATTTGATCTATCAAGCGCAGTTTCTGCGATAGCTCTTACTGGAGACAGCATTGGCATAAGTATGAATTAATAGTAAATGCTATAATATAATATATTATTATAATTAATTGTCAAATGTATTTTACAAATATATTAGCTTTTTAAAAGAAAAGTCTGCAATGTTGTATTGTCATCAGATGTTTTGAGCCCTTCTTCCATTGTTTTGAAATAATTCGTCAGAATACTGGTAGAGTTTGAAATATTGCCTAGTAGAGGGGATATTGTGGGATGATTTGTTTTCCAATCAGTACCAGGATTTTCCGGTAGATTGAGAAAATATTGTTTGATATCTTTGAGAGGTATCTTCGCCCATGCAGCAGGATTTTCCCCAATGACCTTCATAGCCTCTACTTTTTCTGGTTCGTCAGAAACAAAATCAACAACGGTATTGAACCATCCATCTTCAGCTTCGATACTGGCGAGCATATCTGAGAGATTGGTAGTTTTTCGTTCTTTTTCATCTTGCTGTGAAAACTTGTTTGTTTTCTGGTAGCGTTCCCATGTATTCTTGAGGAGGACATTGAGCTGTGCTTTTTGATCTGGTTCTCTTTGGAGTTTATCAAGTCCTGCTGAAATAGTGGCGACAGTAGTACCATTTTTTTCATCAGGTGCCTCATAGTTACCTCATATATTTTTTTCATCAGGATTGAGACTATTGAGCATGGAATAGACTGGGTATTTTGTTCCGATATCTGGTCCTATTTTTTCATTCATTAATATCTCGATTCACTGTGTTCTACCCGAGAGTCTTGCCTGAAAACGTCCCCATTTTTCTTTTACAGGAGCGATGACGTTGAGGTTTGAAAAAGGATTGTCCAGTGCTTCTGCACGACTGGCCGGCTTTCATGTAGTGATATCCTTGAGTTTTTCAGACATTCAGAGTGCTGACCAGGCTTTATCACCAAGAGGGAGCATAATGCTTCACCCGATCAGTCCAGCAATAAGTCATGAAATAGTTCACCAAACTCATCCTTTTTTCATCTGCTTATAAGCAAAAACAAGTAGCGCTGTACCGATAGCGCCCACAGCGAGAAGCTGAGCAGATTTTGTAAATGGTTTATCGGCTAATTCTTTGAGATGAGTTTCTGGGCTCTTTTGATTGAAGTTTTCACGAGCATTTTTGACAAATCTTCCTTGCTTGAGTTGTATTTTAGTGAGTGTTGTATCTTTTCGAGTATCTCTCCATGCGAGAAGAAATGATTTTTCTTCAGGAGACAGGTCTGATGTCTCAATACGTTTTTGGCTCTCCTCAAGAGAAATATCGGTACTCGTAATACCTACTTTTCGGAAAAGAGAATTACGATAGTCTATGAGATTTGGGTGACTTTGAGCAGCTTCAGCAGCCATGTACTCAGCAGTGAGTGACGAATTGTCATTATTTTTCAGAGCATGTCCGTGATGTTCTGGAAATTCGTAATTACTCAGTGCCTTCTGAAGACCCTTTGCCTGCACTTGGCGAGCCTGACTTGTATCACCTGATTCATCATGAATAATTGGCTGATTCTTTGCATCAATCCTGATACTAAATCATTGCTCCAAAATATGTCTTTTAATCAAGAGTCAGTAGAGATATTTCTCTCCAAATTCATTGATTTCTTGCATTTCATTGCCGTCTACGACGAGTTTCTCATTATCAAATCCAGTACGTATAAGATTGAGATCTTCCTCAAGCTCCAGGGGCTCACCGAGTCGTTTGAGAATAATAGGGTCGACTCTTTCAAGATCTTCCGTAATACTTCCTACTGGCAAGTCATGTTCTTTTGGATTCTTGTTGGGAGACTTTCTCTTGTGAGCTCATTTAAATGCAAGGGTTTCAAGTTTTGTATGTGTCCAGGCGCTTTCCTTTCCTTTTTCGAGATTGATAGCAGCACGTCTTGCTCATTCTATTTTTTGTTCTTCTTGATTGATGGTTTTTTCTTCTTCCGGTGTAAGAGGTATAGCCTTCTGAACTCCCTCATTCTCCTGTCGTGCGAGCTCGTCAGCATTATATATCGTTTCTCATGTTTGTGTTTGAATTAAATTCATAAAAGAAAAAAACTAATGACCGCCATGACTCTCTTTACTCTCACTGCCTCACTTGCTTGCTCGCCATTTATTGAATCGTTTTACAGCAGAATAGATACCATATCCAGCAAATGCGGTAGTCATAGCGGGAACGATAAGAGTACTGAGCGCAACAGAGCCAATCGCGGCACTGGTGAGATACAGTCCGCCTCCGACTACTGTACTTGCTACGGTTGCATCAAAGGCTGTTCCTGTGACTCCTCTAATATATGGAGGTCATTTAAACATTTTCCCTACTAATCCATTTCAAAATAATTTACTCACTACTTTACTGTACACTGTACCACCTTCTTCTGTGTGGTGTTGCTCAGGATGTCCTTCTTTGTGATCTCATTTTTTTTCATGACCTTCTTCAGATGATTTTTCTTTTCATTCTGACTTTTCGTGAGATTCTCAATCTTTTTTGTGTTCAGCATGAGCATGCTCTGTCACGATACCATTTGCTACATTATAATCATAAAGATTGTGATCA
>JAYSSG010000075.1:0-13184 GCA_043720655.1 Candidatus Altimarinota bacterium | reverse complement strand
GTTCACAGACTATCTCTGATACACGGAGTATGCCACTGATGGTCTGTATTTTTGGTATCTTCGTTGTTCTCGCTTATTATCCTACTGTGACACTGTTGCCATCTCCTTTATGAGCCTGTATTTGAGCCTGTATTTGAATGCTTTTTTACATGGCACAAATGATGATCCCTGCTCTATATCAGGCGATATCCCATAGACAATACCGTGATGTAGGAGCTATTCTTCTGTCGCCAATTATTTTTCCTCTGTGGCTTATAACAAAAGGTATTTTCTGAGAAGAAACAGCTGATAGATATTTTTCACTTCTGAATGTGTTTGATTCGGGACCAGCATGGGTATGAGGAGGTGACATCCGTCTTGGTATTATCATCTGAGCCTTGGCTGGTCCGTATGATTTCCTCTTTGTGGTGATGTATGGATATGTCTTTGGAACGGGATATTTTTTGACCAAGCTCCTCGTAACTGGTAAAAAAATAAAAACTTTGCCAGTGGCTCCTCTTTTATTTTTTGGATTATGTGTGGTTTGGTGTCTTCGTATTTTCGCATAAAATAGCGGTTTATAGTACCAAAACTATATCATAAAATACAATACAAAACGTACAAGATACAAATAAACTCAAAATGTTGCACAAGGAAAAAAAGAAGAGTACTATGCGTTATATGCCTTCCAAATCTTCTCCTTACAACGATTCGTTGAACAATTCACTGCAAGCTCTTCAAGAGCTCATCAACAACGCAGAGAAATCTCTCTGTCATGCCAAAAACCTCGTGAGTCATCTCGCACCGAAATGACCTAAAAAAGTAGACCTTCTCGAAGAAACAGAAGGACATGTCTATAAGCATGGCTCTAATCAGGTTATTGAAGGTGTTTTCGATGGTCAAGATATGGTCTGAGCCGACAAGAAGACCTATCCCGTTCCTGCGAACTATGCGAGTAAATCAAAAATCGTAGAGGGAAGCAGACTCAAATGTACTATCAAATCTGATGGTTCTCTTCAGTACAAAATCATCAAAGAAGGTGAATTTATCACCAGTACGGGGACGATTATTCGTGATGGAGACCATTTCGTGGTTGTTTCTCAAGACGGTATGTACCAGCTTCTTCCAGCGGCTGTCACCTATATTCGTGCTCGCGTCGGTGACCGTGTCTCTATCCGTATCCCAAAAGGGAAACAGTCTACCTATGCTGCCATCGAAGCTCGCATTCCATCAGAGGTAGGACTCGCGGTGGCATAGATAAATATCTGAATACAAAGTACAAAGAGCAAAATACAAAGTGAAAGAATAGTTTTTCAGGGATAATAATTAAAAAATCCTTCATTTTGTACTTTGTATTCTGTACTTTGCATTACATGTTTGACTTCTAGATCTTAGTCCTGAGCTCATCAATAGTGCCAGCCCCCAAGAGTAACAAAATAGTATTGGTATTTTCTTGATCTATTTTCTGGAGTTTTTTCCCAGCCTCAGCCAGAGTGCCAGCGTATTCACAAGGAGTATGCGCTGCAATCATCTGAGCGAGGCCTGATGCGGTGATCATATCACGTCGTTCATCGATATCACGGGCAGCATAAATATCGACAATATATGCCATATCCGCTTCTCAGAAGCTCGTTGCAAATTCTTCTCTTAAATCATAGGTACGTGAGTATTGGTGGGGTTCAAAGAAAACTATAATTTTCTTGTCTGGATAGGCTCCTCTGAGGGCTGAGAGAGTTGCCAGAATCTCGGTCGGATGATGACCGTAGTCACTCATCAGGATATTGTTATTTTTGGTAGTTTTGATCCGCTCCATACGTCTCCAGCTTCCTGGATACTGTTGCAGCGAATGAGCGGCAATTTCGGTATCTATTCACAAGAGTTGACTCACCACATAGGCAAGTCCAGCATCGATACGGATATGTCCGCCAGGAACCAATAATTCAGGGAGGTGATAGGTGTATTTGCCAGCTACGAGAGCTCCATAGGTGTTTCCGATGACTTCGAAGGAGTTATTGCTTACGAGTACCAATGTCTCAGGAAGCATCACATGCTGTGTCAAAGCTGCGAAACGCTGGTATTCATTGGCAAGTATCACGACGCAGCGAGATTGTGCCATAAAATGCTCAAAAGAGGCATAATAGGCTTCATCAGTCTTGAAGAAATCCAGATGATCAGGGTCAATATTGGTAATAACAGCGATATCAGGTCTATACCGAAGAAACGCATTGCGATATTCACAGGCTTCAATCACCATGATCTCTTTTCCCTCTATGCACACATTTTTCCCTCCGAATGCTTTGACAAGGGTACCAGTGATAGTCGTAGCAGGTGATTGATTATCGTGCAATAATGTACCCATCATGGCACTAGTCGTGGACTTCCCATGGGCTCCTGCAACGGCTATTTTTATGGGGAAATCATGGAATACTTCTGCGAGAGCTTCTGGATATGAGAGGAGTGGGATTTCATAGAATTGTGCTATTTTTACCTCAGCCTGATGGGCTTCTCGCACCCCAGAGAGTCAGAGAGTATCATCATCAATGATGGCTTCTGTATAGATGACTTTTGTGGTCGCTCGATCAATCATCATAGCTCCATTTTCCACGATTTTTATCCCCTCTGAGGCGAGTGTCTCAAGAAGTGGGGAATGTCCGAGATTGGTGCCTGTCACTCGAAAACCCAAGGCATGATAATACCGAGCGATGGCCGAAAGCCCAATACCGCCAATACCAATACAGTGAATGTGGGGGGTGTGGTCCATAGGAAAATGGGTTACGAAACCATTCGAGCAACCTTTGAGAGCATTTTCTTCCGATCATGTTCTGTCGTTTTGCGCATTTCATCAAACACCGTGTAACTCTTCACACGAATACCGCACCAGCCGAGAGTACCTACTTGAAGTATCATTCTGAGAGGATTGCCAATCAGCCAATACATCCACCCCTTGGCATCACAGGTACAAAAGACGCGTGCTTTTTTTGACGTCAGAAGTTTTTCAGGAAACATACTATTTTTCTTGTATCGATACGCAAATCCTGGAGTCAAAACGGTATCAAAGAAATTCTTCAAAATAGCGGGCATATTTATCCACCAAATAGGGAAAACAAAAACGAGTTCATCTGCTTGGTTTATCTTTGCTTGTAGAGCTTCTTTTGTCTGGTTTGGCTGTTTAAGCTCACTCTGGTCTTCGAAGTCGAGGAAATTCATTTTTAGCTCTGTCGTATAGAGATTGAGGAGCTCAGTGGTGTGTCATTTTGCCTCACAAGCACTTTGGTACGTCGCCGCAATCGCTTGCGTGAAACTATGAGTACCGGGATGAGCTGTAATAAGGAGAATATGCATAAAATCTTCCTTTTCAGTATAGAGAAAAGTCAGAAAAACGCAAAAAAGCTCTGAGAATATTCTCAGAGCTTTTTATATTGATTTTTTTCTTACTTCAAAAACTCTGGATTCATCAGCATACTAGGATCAAAATCAAGCTTTGGAAGCTGGGGATTCATCTCTTCGAGTGCATTCAAGATGATTTGACTGACGAGGAGATAGCGGAACCATTTCTTTTCACCTGGAACGATGTACCACGGTGCTTCTTCTGTGCTGCAATTCTCAATAGCTTTTTCAAATGCTTCCATATAGTCATCCCAATATTTGCGTTCTTCGAGGTCTGAAGCATTGAATTTCCATGCCTTCTCAGGTTTTTGGAGGCGATGCTTGAAACGCTCAAGCTGATACTCTGGAGAGATATGCAGCATGATTTTTACTATTTTGACATTGTCATCTACCAAGAGAGATTCGAAATTGTTGATATGTCTATAGCGCTTTTTGAGTTGATCTTTTGGTACGAGATCGTGTACTTTGGCAATGATGACATCCTCGTAATGTGATCGATTAAATATTTTTATCTTTCCTTTTCGTGGAGATTCCTGATGGATTCTCCACAGGAAATCATGGGAAAGCTCCGCAGAATTGGGTGTTTTGAATGATACGACACTACATCCTTGAGGGTTGATACCCTGCGTGACCATCTTGATGGTAGAATCTTTCCCTGCAGCGTCCATAGCCTGGAGAACGACAAGCAGTGATTGCTTGTGCTCTGCATAGAGCGTATCCTGAAGTTCGATAATTTTTGCCCGATTTTCTTCTAGTTGTTTCATAGCGAGCTCTTCGAACCATTTACCGGTGTGGTCTGTTTTTATCTTTTTGAGATGTACTTTTTGACCTGGTTTCACACGGAAATCATTGATATCGAGATGAGGCTTTCACATAGAAAGAACTGTAAAAAATAGAGATATTTGTGACAAAAAAGCTAAAAAGCAGTTTCATACCTACAAATAGTAGCCTATTTTCTTCTGTAATGCAAGTATTTTCCCGTCATTCTTGCGAAGGCAGGAATCCGCCCCCAGTGATTCCGTCATTCTCGGGCTTGACCCGAGAATCCAGGTCAACCTATAATTCCATTTAAAGGTACTGCGTGAGTAATGTCCTGGATCCCGGATCGCGTACGGCTTACGCCTCACTTGTCCGGGATGACGGAATCAGGGTTGCGACTTCCTTCAAAATCTTTATAATCCCCACAACACTTATTTTATGAAACGAATGATAACGGGCATCAAGCCCACAGGTACCTTTCCACATATCGGAAATCTCCTTGGAGCGATGCTCCCACTCCGAGATAATGCTTCAAAATATGATACAGCGATTTTTATCCCTGATTTGCATGCATTGACGACGATAAAAGATAGGAAAACACTCCACGAAAACACACGCAATGCACTGATTTCGTATCTTGCCGTGCTCTGAAAAGACACAAAAGTAACCATTTTCCGACAGTCAGATATTGTGGGTATCCCAAAACTGGCATGGATTCTCTCGTGTTTTACGCCGTATTCGTTGATGCAGAGAGCACATACTTTCAAGGATGCAGAAAATAAAAAAGATGATCTCAATATGGGTACTTTCAACTATCCTATCCTGATGGCAGCAGATATCCTCGGGTATGATATGGATGTGGTGCCAGTCGGAAAAGACCAACTCCAGCACCTCGAAATGGCTCGGGATATGGCTCGTTATGTGAATCATCACTTCAAGGCAGAGATTTTTGTCGAACCAAAACCGATTATCGATGACAGTGTCGCGACTATTGTCGGGACTGATGGACGGAAGATGAGTAAATCGTACAACAACACGATCAGTATGTTTGAGAGTTCAGCTGATTTGAAGAAAAAGATTGCCACGATTCCAACCGATTCTCTCGGACTCGAGGATCCAAAAAACCCAGATACGTGCAATGTATTTGCACTGATTAAAACTTTCTGAGAAAAAAATGAAATTGAAGACATTCGTACGAAATACCTAGCAGGTGGCTATGGTTACTGACATGCAAAACAAGAGCTTCACACGATTCTTGACCGATTTATTGCCCCCTATCGAGAGGCTTACGCTGAATTGTCTCAGCTCTCAGATGATGAACTTTTTGAACCAGTGAGACGAGGAAATACTGTCATGCAGGCACGACTCGATACTGTTCTTGAGAGACTTAAATCTTATATTGGAGTGTAATATGCAAAGTATTTTTTCACATAGAATTCTTCCAGATTTACGACCATCATTGTTTCATAAAAGCCTTTCCGTTATTCTCAAAACAGGATCACATGCTTTAGCGACATTTCTCGGCTATAGGAAACGGGCAAAAAAGAATGCCAATACACTTTCTTATCGTACCGAATCGCTCGATTTTTTTGATGTCTCTGAATCTCTTCGAGGCGTTTCCCTTCTTTTTTTGACAGATCCACATATTGGAGGAAATATCGATGCCCTTGCGACAGAAATATCAAGGCATATTCACACACTTCTCGGAGACGCTCATCCCGAGAAAACCCTTGTTTTGCACGGAGGAGACTTCGTATGCAGTGCATCAGGAGACGGCATGACAACAGAAACAAATTTTCTAGAAGTATCTACAAAGCTCTTTCATGGACTTTCTCGCTACCCTCAATTTGGAGTAATAGGCAATCATGATGACTCAAATCATCATTTTGTGAGCATACGAAGTCACCTCGAGAGCACTCATGAAATCACACTTCTCGAAACACCAGAGGATGCTCAAAGAGTGAAAATCGATGGAGCCACAGTCTCAATTCACGGTATTCATACCCTCTCGACACTCCTGCATAACTATTCAAAACTTGAGCGAGAGAGACTTCTCGATAATTATATTGTTTCACTTAATGCAGACTGAGCAGAATGTAATATTGTACTTCTTCACAACCCTGATGGTCTCGAATTCTTGTTGCAAAGACTTCATGAAACAGGAAAAACACTATCACATCCGACACTCTTCCTCGCAGGACATACACATGGAGCAATGTTTGATATTCCTGTACTTCGTCACCTAGGACTCATAGCCTGCAAGACACGACATAGGCGATACAAGGGGTGGTATAAACCACAAGGAAAGTATACTACTACCGGTAATTGGAAACTCTACGTCTCGACGGGCATGGGGAATTCTCCGGGCTGTGATTATCGCTTGAATGCAAGTCCTGAAGTGGTAATGATGCGTTTTTAGAAATACTTGATTTTTGACATAGTGAAATATAATTATATAATAAATTTTCTATGAAAATCGCTGTTTTTCTCTGACGTTTTCAACCCTTCCATATCGGTCATAGGAGTATTATTGAGAAAATTCTTGAGACCTATCCGACGATGACATTGATTATCGGTTCGTCTGAAACATCTGGCACAGCTGATAATCCCTGGAGTTATCTAGAGCGACTCTCTATTATTGCGGATAGTATTCCAGAAGAACTCCTCAACAAAATGACTATGTATCCACTTCCAGATGTACCAGACGATACTCTCTGGTGTGAAAAATTAAAAGAGATTATTCCCCACAATAGTATTATCTTTACCGGCAATGAATGGGTACGAGATATCTGCGCTCGACACGATATTGAGACTGATTGGATAGTACCCACCATTGATATCTCAGCGACACGAATTCGCGAAATGATACAAAATGGAGAAGATGTGAAGGAATGGACTACGATATAATTGACTTATTTTTTTCATAAGTATTATTCATACTTATGAATCCAAGTAATCATCCTAGTTCAAGCGCTCACCATATACCAAAAGGCTTTGAAATTGGCAAAACCATGGACTATGTCTTGAGAAGTAATCACTCAACAATACAAGTACTTCGAGCTTTAGTGCAGGGGCAACTTGAAAATATTCTTGATGTCGTTGCAGAAGACAGAAGTATGAAAGCTATGGTATTTGCTTATACAGTACACGGAAAACTTTCCCGAGCACAATCTGAACGTATGCGTCGCTTTTTGTGGTGAAAGTTTGCATGATCACTCATGGATTCTCCTGAAGAAGAAGACATCAGTGAGGATGCATGAGAATTTTGAAATACAAAATTAAAGGTACTTGGAGAAAAAATTCGTTATTCCTACTCGGATAGTTGGTGGTCAGGTGACATGGTAGGTGTGGCAGAAATAATATCATCTCTTATCAAAGAAATGGTTTCACATTATGGGGGTGAGTATATAGGGGAAAATTTTGATAATTCTTGAGAAAGTAAGAATACGGCTGTAAAAACAAAAAGAGAAGACGAACACCCATTTGAGAAAATACCTTATTGATGAGATGCCTCACTGGCTATGGAACGAGAAGATACACTGAGTATTGATATCATTTTGACTATGATGTCATCGTATTTTGACACGATGGATATGAAACTGAATGTAAAAATGACCAACGTCACACCACTCACGAAAGAACGTAAATCAGGGCGATGGATATCAATACAAAAAATAATGCAGGAGATGAAAAAATTCACTGCACATACGGCTATAGTAGATGCACTTGAAGAAAACTCTAATGGTTTGTCAGCCGAATGAGCAAAAACAGTGATTCAACGGTATGATTCCTACGCCATTCTTCACGAAGAAGAAGAATTATAAATAACAAAAAACCCTCTCGTTTTGAGAGGATTTTTTTGTTAGGAATCAAAACTACTTTTCTTCTTCTACTTCAGCTTCGACTGTTGGTCCTTCGTCAGTTGCATCAGCATTGTCTTTGACACGGACACCGTCATCTTCAGCCGCAGGAGTCGCATAGATAGCCTGTCCGATTTTCATCATTATTTCATTGAGCGGTTGGCTCGCAGCTTCGATATCTGCTTTTGACGCAGATTCGTTTTCGAGAGCTTTCTTGAGAGCTTCTATTTTTTCTTCAGCAGTCTTCTTGTCTTCTTCTGGGATTTTATCAGCATTATCTTTGAGGGTCTTTTCTCCTTGATGCACGAGAGAATCAGCGAGATTGCGAGCTTCGACCGCTTCTTTTCTTTCTTTATCTTTGCTGCGATTTGCTTCTGCTTCTTTGACGAGATTCTCGACTTCTTCTTTGCTCATACCACCACTATTTTGGATAGTAATCTTTTGTTCTTTGCCAGTTCCTTTATCCTTTGCAGAGACAGAGAGAATTCCAGAGGCATTGATATCAAAAGTGACTTCTACTTGGGGGATACCACGAGGCGCTGGGACGATACCTTCGAGGATAAAACGACCAAGAGATTTATTGTCATTTGCCATCTCACGTTCTCCCTGGAGGACATGGATTTCGACACTTGGTTGATTGTCTTGTGCTGTCGAGTATACTTGTGATTTACTCGTAGGAACAGTAGAATTTCTCTCAATCATACGAGTCATCACACCGCCCAATGTCTCAATTCCGAGAGAGAGAGGAGCGACGTCGAGGAGGAGGACATCACGGACATCACCAGAGATGATACCTGCTTGAACAGCTGCACCGATAGCGACTGCCTCATCAGGATTGACACTTGAGTTTGGTTTTTTTCCAAAGAATTGTTCGACTTTCGCGAGGACAAGAGGCACCCGTGTCGAACCTCCGACGAGGATGACTTCATCGATTTGGTTCGCCTGAAGACCAGCATCAGAGAGGACTTTTCTACATGGCTCAATAGAGCGTTCTACGAGGTCGCTGACGAGTTCTTCAAATTTTGCACGAGTGAGTTTGAGAAGGAGGTTTTTTGGTCCACTCTCATCCATGGTGATATAGGGAAGATTGATTTCTGTTTCAGTGGCACTTGAGAGTTCTTTCTTTGCTTTTTCAGCTTCATCACGGATTCTCTGGACAGCCATTGGGTCCTTTTTGAGATCGATACCTTGGTCTTTTTGAAATTCAGAGATGACATATTCAAAAATTCTTTGGTCAAAGTCGTCACCTCCAAGATGGGTGTCTCCATTGGTTGCAAGGACTTCAAAAGTTCCTTCACTTCCGATTTCAAGAATAGAAACATCAAAAGTTCCTCCTCCGAAATCGTAGACAGCGATTTTTTCATCTTTCTTTTTGTTGAGACCGTATGCAAGGGCTGCAGCGGTTGGTTCGTTGACAATACGTTTGACATCGAGACCAGCGATTTTACCAGCATTGATAGTCGCTTGTTTTTGGTCGTCATTGAAATACGCAGGAACGGTAATCACCGCTTCTGTGACTTTTTCTCCGAGATATTTTTCAGCATCCTCCTTCAGCTTCATGAGGACATAGGCAGAGATTTCTTCTGGACGTGTTGCTTTCCCATTAAAAGCTATGAGTGATTCTCCATTTGGACCCGCAGTGACTTCGTAGGGAGCATTGAGGACCTCATTTTCGACTTCACTTCGTTTACGACCGATAAAACGCTTCGCAGAGAAGATAGTTTCTTTTGGATTCGTAACTGCTTGACGCTTCGCAGGAGTACCGACGATGATCTCGCCTTTTTTACTCGCAACAATAGAAGGAGTGGTACGATTCCCTTCTGCATTTGGGATGATTTTTGCCTCACCACCCTCCATAAATGCAATGGCAGAGTTGGTAGTTCCGAGGTCGATACCGATGATTTTTCCCATAGAATAAAAGATAAAAAGTAAAAATAAAGACAGAAAATTTCTTTTCTACCCGTTCAGTATAGCAAACTTTTTTTGAATTGCAAATAATTTTTGGCACGTAAATGAGATAGGTGCCAATTTATAAAATAATACAAAGTACAAAGAGCAAAATACAAAGTATTAGTAGTATTTATTCGGGAACCATTTACAAAAGAAATTCCTCAATTTTGTACTCTATACTCTGTATTTTGTATTTTTGAACAATCAGCTTTTACCTCAAAAAACGTGAAAGGGAAATGGCAAGACATTTTCTAGTCTTAAAAAAGGATTTTCTGATATGTTTTCACTTGAAAAATAACAAGAAACACTATAATACGAGGAGTGTTTTTCACACACAAACACGACTCAACACACTTCTCTACTTTTAATTTTTTCCCGTGACTCAAGCAGATTACTGAGCGAGCTCAATTCAAGTACTCGAAGGGCTCGAAGCAGTCCGAAAACGTCCATGAATGTACATCGGTTCGACAGACAGTCGAGGATTGCATCATTGTGTCAAAGAAATAGTCGATAATTCTATTGATGAAGCTCTCGCAGGACACTGTAAAAATATTACTCTTACCTTCCGAGAAGATGGGAGCTGTGTGGTGATGGATGATGGACGAGGTATTCCAACCGATATTCACACCAAAACGGGCGTTTCTGCACTTGAAACCGTTATGACCGTCCTTCATGCTGGAGGTAAATTTGGAGGAGATAATTCTGGATACAAAGTATCTGGAGGTCTTCATGGAGTGGGCGCTTCCGTCGTCAATGCTCTCTCAGAGCGAACAGAGGCAACCGTTTGGAGAGAGGGTGTCGAGTATTTCCAAGCTTACGAGCGAGGAAAGCCAGTCAGTCCTGTTGAAAACAAAGGCAAGACAAATCATGTTAATGGAACTATGATCCAGTTTTGGCCAGATAATACTATTTTCGAAGATGTTGTCTTTGATTTCTCCTACGTCAAAAAAGATTTCCGTGAACGAGCCTACCTCACAAAAGGTATTGTATTGACTGCTATTGACGAGAGAAAAGGGGGAGAAGACAGGATTCGATATTTCTTTGAAGGAGGTCTTCGCTCCTATATCACGTACCTCAATCGACATCATGATACGCTCGGTGACATATTTTGGACCGACAAGACAATGGACAATGTCATGGTGGAAATCGCTCTCCAATACCGCAAGGATGACTACAATGAGCATCTCACTAGTTTCGTCAATAATGTGATTACACCAGGTGGAGGAACCCACATGACAGGGTTTCGTACAGCACTCACTCGTACTATCAACAAATACGCCCGTGAGAAAAATTTTCTCACAGAAAAAGACAGCAATTTGACGAATGAAGATGTGGCAGAAGGACTGACAGCTATTATCTCTGTGAAAGTGGCTGATCCACAATTTGAAGGACAAACAAAAGATAAACTCGGTAACTCTGAAGTGCGTGGTATTGTCGACAAATCATTTGCCGAGAATTTCCTCGATTTCCTCAATGAACAACCAAAATCAGCAAGGTTTGTCATCGAAAAATGTCTCCTGGCGAGTCGAGCACGTATGGCAGCACGCTCAGCTCGAGAGACAATTATTCGAAAGGGTGCGCTTGAAGGCCTTACATTACCAGGAAAACTAGCGGACTGTGCTTCAAAGGATCCTTCTAAATCAGAAATCTATATCGTCGAGGGAGATTCAGCGGGAGGCTCTGCGAAACAAGGCCGTAACCGAGAATTTCAGGCTATTCTCCCACTTCGAGGAAAAATCCTCAACACAGAACAAGCCCGTATTGATAAGATATTTATCAATGAACAGGTGAAAAATCTGATCACCGCTATCGGCTGCGGTATAGGAGACACCTTTGATATAGGCAAAGCTCGATATCATCGTATCGTCATCATGACGGATGCGGATGTCGATGGTGCTCATATTCGTACCCTCCTGCTCACATTCTTCTTCCGATTTATGCGACCACTGATAGATGCGAGCTATCTCTATATCGCTCAGCCACCACTCTACAAGCTCTCAAAAGGGCGTGAAGCCTGGTATGCCTACAATGAAGAAGAAAAACTCGCTATCATAGCAAAAAATGATGTAAAAAGTGAAGGTATTCAGCGTTACAAGGGTCTCGGAGAGATGAATCCTGAACAACTCTGGGAAACAACTATGGATCCAGCCCGTCGAGTAATGGCCCGTGTCGCTATCGAGGATGCTGAGGCAGCGGACGAGATATTCCGTGTCCTCATGGGTCCAGAAGTACCTCCACGTCGACGATTTATTCAGTCTCGAGCGAAGAGTGTCGCGAATCTGGATATCTAAAAGGCTCAAAAATAATAAAGTAAGAAATTTATTGTTTTTTCTACACAGGATTATATCAAGTATAAAATAACACTATGAATGTCCTGAATTCTCCAGAATATTTGAAAATATATCCAGCGCTCATACAGGATCTTCAGTACGGTATATTTGGTATTTTTAGAGAAGAAAAAAATGATACATTGAGTATATGATTTTGAGATTTTCATCATGAAACACTTTGTCGAGAAATGGAAAATGGAAGAAAGATGATTTGATGAGGAGCAATCACTCTCGAAAAAGATGGATACAAGATCGTGTGCAAAACTTCTCAAGCTCTGGATTATCCCGAGTTGTCACGAGAACTTATGCAGTCTATTTCCGAAGCTATATGCCGTGTACTTCAAACAAATTCCCTCTCTATTCCATCGAGAGAAGATGTAGTGAAAAAAGTAAAATAAGAGCCTTTTTTTATAGGGATGGTATCAGAAGTACCTCCACGTTGGCGATTGATCCAGTCTTGAGCGAAGAGTGTAGTGAATTTGGATATATAATTTTTTTTGGATGACGAAAGGAGGACTAAAAAAACAGTATAAACTTTATATGATATAGTGTGCTTATGCAGATTTTAAACTCCCCAGATTTTTTACGAGATTATCCAAAACAACTTGAGCAATCAATGTATGGTATTTTTGCCATTTTTCGCGATAAAGGCAGTAATGTTCTTAGTGTATGATTTTGAGGTGATCGTCATGTCTCGTTGCGCAGAAAGATGGAAGAAGGTGATCGTGAAATGATCGGCGGAGGAGTGATAACACACCAGAATGGCGAGTATAAAATGATAGGGAGAACGTCTAATAATAAAGAATATCCTGAACTTGATTTTGAGTTTATGCAGTCCATTGCGGGGCAGGTGTGTGATGTTCTGTGAACAAATGTTATTTCTATTCCGAGAGAGGGGGAATTGGTGAAAATTACAAAA
>JAYSSG010000074.1:0-2291 GCA_043720655.1 Candidatus Altimarinota bacterium | reverse complement strand
TCCGCTCGAGATGGTCTGAAGATGGGAAATAAAATCGATACTCCCGAGGTAGGAGCAATTGTGGTCACTCGTGGATCGGGCCCATCAGGCTGTCATATCGGGATTTCTGTTGGTAATGGGGAATATATCTCATGAAATTCTGGTAATGCTGTGAAGACCAAGAAAATACCAACTGGATCCCAATTTCGCTCACTCCAAAAAGGTCTTGCGTAGATATTTTTGAAAATCGATTCTTGATTTGCAATCGCTGTAAAACTAGAGTAAAATAGAGCTATGGCAGGTAAAGAAATATCAGCATCTGAAGAAAAAGCCCCACTAAAAGCTATTCCGGTTGAATTGAAAGGGGAGGAATGAGCTCAAAAATGACCCGAGAAAGCAGGAGAAAAGCCAGTAAAAACAGATATAGAAATCAAAAAAGAAGCCATTACAAGCAGTAAAGAGGAGCTTCGTAAAAAAAGAAATATTGCCAAAGAAGTAGCAGAGGGTTCAAAAATGTACCAAGATGAACTTGTCTCTCTTGACGCGCTCGATGGTCCTGGATTAGTTCCGGCTCGTCCTGATCAAAAAATGGTAAAAAAAGAAGACTTTGAACAGTCTCAAAAAGAGCTTCAAGAACAAGAAAATAAAACAGCTAGAGCTATTGAATGAAAAATGGATTCTGAGTTGGAAAGTGTAACAAAAAATGGTAATATTGACCAACTGGATCCTAGCGATCAAAAGAAGATTCGCACAGAAGTTGTTTTGTCGTCTATTGAACCACAAAAACTTCCTGAGTCTGTCCTTCGTGCTGTGAAATGAACTAATTGAGATCTCTTATTCGATCCTGGCTCCAAGATAAATCTAGAAAATTTAACACGACGCCAGAAAGACCTCATACTTACTTCTGAGGTCGTTAAAGAAGTTGTTTCAAAAGTAGTAACGGATTATCAAAATGAAGCTAAGAAAACTCAGTGAAAACCTGACTCAAACATTATAAAAAACCTTCAAATTCAACTTGGATTAACAAATACAGACGCTTTGGATCTTTCTCAGCTTCGGGCTGGAATGAAGTCTACGGAATTTCCAAGTGATAGTCATATAGGCGTAGTACAACGTGTCTTGGCAGAGTCTACTTTTTTAGAATTACAAGAAACACTCGGAGATGCTTTGAGATGGTCACAAATTCCAGCGGGTGTGAAACAGGAAATTGTGGTTGATTCTTTTTCCTACGATCCTGCCAAAAATAATCGTCTCATAGAAGAATCTATCAGTGATGCAAAGTCAACGCTTTCCAATATCAAAACTGAAAAAAAAGAAGGGGAATCAAATGAAGACTTTACTACTCGTTTAAAAGAAAAAATTGGAGTGAGCAGCGCTAATCTGGAAGAGCTTTCTCATGAAGCAAAAAAATCATGACTGAGTCCTATGATGCGCATGCTGGCAGATTTTTTTGGTCCTATAGGAGCAGCTCTCTGAATGCCATTTTGGCAAGAATATATGTCTGGTCGTGAGGGTGATGATGATTTTGATGATACGACTTCTGATCGTTGGAAAAGTGATTCAAAATGAGGGAAAGCGGATATTTCTCGATGAGTACTACAGTCCAACAAAGCCTACCTTGATAATGGAAAAGGATTAAAACTCGAAGGGGGAAGCTATGAGCAACAGGCTTCTTCTGCCAGTGCTGCCATTCTCTCCAATAAAGCACGATATCAAAAGGTAGCAGAAGCAACAGGAGTTCCGTGGGAACTCATAGGAGCGATTCATTTCCGTGAATCAAGTCTGAGTTTCAATAAAGTCCTCCACAATGGTGATCCTCTAGGGCAAAAAACGACTCGAGTGCCAGCTGGAAGATGACCATTTTCCACATGGGAAGAGAGTGCTATCGATGCACTTAATATGAAATGAGGGCTCGGATTTCCTGAAATTACTCAAACAAATCAGCTCGAACAAGTCGCTGGATATGCTGAGAAATATAATGGTTTTGGCTACAGAAATAAAGGTCTCTCGAGTGCATATGTCTGGGCTGGTACTGAAGCATATACGGGAGGAATGTACGTGGCGGATCATGTCTTTAGTCGTACCAAAAAAGATCCAAGACCATGAGTAATGGCGATTGTTTCAAAGCTTATACCTGAAAGCATAAAATCTAAAAAAAGAACTCCAGATAATTCTGTTCTTGCAAGTACTGTCGGTGCATTTCCAAAGGATTTTGCCTCTGTCGGTGCCAAGAAAAATCCAAAAACAGGAACGACATTGTGTTCTCGGACAGCTCGTGAGGATCTTCTCTCTGTACTGTGAAGAAATGAAGA
>JAYSSG010000073.1:0-13527 GCA_043720655.1 Candidatus Altimarinota bacterium | reverse complement strand
TTTTTCATAGACACCATCATTATCCATATCCCATTCAACTTTTTTGAGTCTCAGACGAGCATCAATTGACTGTACCCCTATAGCATCAAATGTCAGCACAGAAGGAATGGCTTCGTCAGGTAAGAAGTATGTCTTTTGTCTATCATTGTACATCCCTTTTGATATGTCGACTCCATTTTCATCAAATACCTTAAGGGTGTATCCGCTCTTAAGCTCAGTGAATAGGGCGGTAAATATAGGCTCCGTGGACGTTGTTACGATATTCCCAAGAGTATCTTCTATTTCTGCCTCTATGAGGTAGGTACCCGAAGTCTTGAATGTGTAATCAAATACCATCTCTGTACCAGAAATAAATTTCCCTGCATAGACTTTTCCATCTACTTTCCAGATAATTTTTTTGACCTGTCCTTGTCAAAATTTTGGATCAATACTAAACTGATACTTCAGAGGATCAAGAGTGTCGACTTTGAACTGTATTTCAGTCTGTGTAATATTGGTCTGAATATTTTCTCCAATGACAAAACGCCAGTCACACATATCTGTAGTACCTATATCCATAGGCTGCATCTTCAGACAAACAATCGCAGGATATTTGGTGATATTTCTCGGAGAGAACTGGTATCCAGCATATTCTGAACCTGGATTATCGAGGATACTCCATCGAGCCTGTCCAATACTTGTCAGACTTGTGGCATCAAAGATATAGATTTTTGAACCATCCTCACTATCCTTATAGGACACATCGACAATATTTTGTACCAAGATATCTGGCATTTCTACGTCGATTTCTTTTTTGTTTCCCGCCGCATCGATACCCGTCAGAGTCGCTTTCGTCTTGTATTGACCCGCTTCCTTGAATTCACCCGGTACCAATACTGGAGATTCGAGATTAGTAATTGGCAATTCTACATTTGGATTATCCCCTGATCCAGTATCGAATTCGCCATCTTGATTGTAGTCTATCTTAAAAGAATATCCTCGATTGAGCAAAATACCATTTTCACGAACAATTTTTTTGATTTGAGGACTAATATCATAGCGTACACTCAGGGGTCATATAGCCTTTCTTGGAATTTGAAAAAATGGCATTTTCTTATCTGGCATGCTTCGCTTGTATCCAAGAAGTGTATTATCATAGAGTATAACTCGCTCATTGAGGTTCGTGAAATCAATGCTCTGAAACCATGCATAGGTCAGGGCATACAGGAGCATATTAGCAAAGAAGAGTACCCCTAAAGAGAGAGTCGCTCACCAGAGCACAATGCGTTTCCCTCGTTTATGGGTCCTAATAACAATAGACCTATACCAGAAGAAGAGAAAAAATGCTCCCAGAAATATTCCAAAAATACTGTAAAAAACGTATATTGTGTACTGAAGAATGAATTGGACTGTGACATATTCAATTCCAAAAATATTATTAAAGAAAAGTGCAAATTGCGGATTGAGGAGGATAAAAGCACAGAGCAAGAGATAAAATATTCCGAGTACAAAAAGTGCTGCTTTGATATTTCTCCATCTTGATGGAAGCTTTTTTGTTTCTACAGGCTGTACCTTTATTTCTTTCTGAATTTCTGGTTGGTAATTTTCATCACTCTTTGTAAACCCTACAATCTTTTTCAATAAAGAAGGTTTTTTAGAAGAGAATGTATCTTTTTTGTTTTCCATAGAAATTATGAGAGAAGATTATCCTGCGTACCTGATGGGAGGAGCATATCATGTTCTGATTCGAGAAGATGATCACTCGGTGTAGTATTATCTTTTTTAGAAGAAAGTTTTTTCTTAGATGGTTTTTTTGTGAGAACTTTTTCTCATGATACCAAGAGATGTTCTGGACTTTCGAGCAATGAGACTTCTCTGTTTGGTATCATTGTTTCTATTTTTTTCTTTTTTCAATGACTTTGCGTCTTTTTGAGTGCAATCCCCTGGACTTCTTCTCCTGAACCTTCAGAAGGTATATTTTCCTCTTTGGAAAGAGTTCCATCTTGAAGAGGTGGCTCTTTTTCTGATTCAGATCCTCGTAACCAATCAGGAATGTCATCATCCTGCAGATGAGAAGATACTTCCTCTACTGCTTTCGTGTCTGCGTTTTCGGTTGATTGTACTGTGGTATCTTCTTCTGTGGCATCATTTCACATTACTGAGTTTTCGCTCGGTAATAGATCTATCGTTTCTTCTCAGAGTGCTCTAAGCTTTGGCATAGCATCTTGAGGAGGTTCTGGAATAGATGGAGCGCCCTGCAACCAATCAGGAATATCTCCCGATTCTGATACAATAGGTTCTTCTGGAATTACTACTGGCTCAACAGGATTTTCAGAAGCCTCTGATGGTTCTTTGCTATCCTCGACTATTTCTCACTCTTCTTCTGGAATAGGATTTACAGGTGCTACCGTTGGTGTATCCTGCAACCAATCTGGTATCGAATCTGACGACGAAGGGGTATCGTTTGAGAATACATCTTCATTTCCAAATGGAGAATTCTCTTCTTTGAGCCAATCTGGTGTTGCATCCCCGGTATTAGCACTAGGCACAACCGGAGTGACTATGTCTCCTGTCGGAGAGACTGGTGTATTGTCTCAATGATTATTAAGCATCTCCTGATTTGACGGTGTGAGCTTCTGGCGAGCGTAGATAAGACCGACACCTCCGAAAACAATACACATCACGCCTCCAAGAATCCAGAGAAGGAGTTTCAAATTACTCGATGTACCATTCGCATCTTCTGTTGGTCAATTATCAGGTGCAGGTGGAGATCCTGCAAGAATCCTCAATTTGTCATATATGTCTTTTTTTACTTCGGCTGAGAGGGTCGCATCCGGATCCACATAATCATCCATTATTTTTTGAATAATCTTGAGATTTGCCTCATAGTATTCTGGATTATCGATGATTTCATTGATAAGCCCTTGTGTCTGATCATCTCAAAATATTTGTGATTTTTTGGGACTTTTAGCAAGATACTCGGTAATCATCTTCAGAGCCAATTGTCGCTCCTCCATCTGTTCATCACCTTGAGTGTAGACGAGGTTGATTTGTTCAAGAATTTTCCTCTTAAGGTCAGGAGTCAGAGTAGGACTCGCGTCTACCATATTTGAGAAGAGATTGAGTGTTTGGATACGGTCTGCAACATCATACCATGTATCACCGAGCTGATCGAGGACTTTGTTGAATTCCTTTTTTTCCTCTTCTGGGGCTCATTGTACCAGATTTCTGAGCTTTTCTATTCTATCCTTATCTTCTTGTGAGAGGTTGAATACCTGAGGTGCTTTCGTATCGGTAACAATATCCGATTCTGTAGCAGTGAGAAATTTTCTCACAACACGAATTTGTCGCGTATCTATATCTTTATTATCGTTTCCGATGATTCTCAGTTTCATAGTAGTAACACGTTTTGTACCTTTTGCTATTTGAAAAGGTCTACCACTTCGGTATGAGGCTGTGCCTTTATTATCAGCATCATCATCCTTTCCTCCTGAGAGGTCAGTATCGATATCGATATCAGTATCGATGACATAGTAGCGGATATCCCCTCGTGACTCTCAGAGATAGAGAAAGAGAGGTTTCATAGGGTCTTCCCATACTATTTCATCTGGTGCTTCCTGAACGTCACCCCCACTCAATGGAGACAGCACTACAAGAGGTCGAGTAATTTTTTTGATGAGTGTTTTATTCTTCAGACTTCGCTCAATAGGATATACGACCGATTCTGTGACTTTTCCATCAGAGATTTCGAGTTTGAGATTTTTCACACCTGTTCATTCGATTTCAAATATGAGATAATCCTTGTTATCAGATATTTTTTTGTCATCGAGATACCAGTTTGTACTCTGAAATATACCAGAAGATACGTTGTAGGCAATTATCTTGGTACCGAGCATTTGTATGGTCGCTTTTGGTACGAGACTATTTTTGACCACGAGAGTGAGTGTTTTTGTGGCAGATATTCCCTTATGGGTTACTTTTACTTTCGGATTATACTCCCCTGGATAGACGTATTTGAATTCATAGAATGGTGTGGTGGTTTTGACATCATAAAATCCATCCCCGTCAATGTCCCATCGATATTCAGCCTTGTCTGATACATCACTTGCGACTGGCGTTCTTACGTCGAGAGAAAGACGAGTCACATCTCAAAATTTTACTTCAGAATTATCAGCTTTGAAATTTTCAATAATTGGTGTTGAGAGATTCGTATTTACGTAGAGCTCTGGTGTTGAAAAGAGGACTTCAGAGACTTCCTTTGTATTTACCTTGGCGCCATTGGAATCTTCCATCATGACGGCAAAGTAATATCGACCAGTGATTTTTGGGAGGACAAAAGTCGCTTCAGGAGTACGCGTGATGCGAAATCCTTGCGCCTGATCGTCTTTATCTGTATAATAATACCATGTGTATGAGCGTATAAGTCCATCTGGATCCTTGGCTCCTACCACCTTGAGATTGATTTTCATAGGATCAATGTCGAGATTTTCTACATCTACACTGATGTCATTGAAAATAGGTGTGAGATTAATTACCTTCACCCACACTCGAGAAGTATGAGAAGCACCCGTGATCTTATCTGAGACCGTGAGGATGATTTCTTCACATCCGAGCTCATCAAACGTATAGGAAACATTTTTTTGTGTTGAGGTTTTATTCAGACCTATTTTCCAGAAATAGGTCATATCGTCAGTTCGTCCATCAGTGTTTACGCTCTTATCAGCAGACAAGGACACAGAATTGGCTCGGTCAAATGTGAGTGCTTCTTGACCACTACAGATACTCTTTTGAGAAAAGACCGAAGAATCACTCTTAATATCTATGATAGAAAAAGGCTGTCTATCCTCGGTAACATATATTTTACCTGTTGCTGTATTGGTGTTTCCGTCAACATCAGTCACAGTAACTGTAATAGGCACAACGCCAGATAGTGCAAAACTCGTCGTAAATCTATTACTCTCACTTCGTACTGGTTCACTCGTTCCTATTTTCCATTCATAAATAGTCGCCCGTGGTGCTACCGCCGATAGGAGCGTCTTTGCTCCTCTTTTGACGACCTCTGGACGGATATTGAGCTGAACTGAGAGAATGCTCGTGATCTTGATATCACGAGTGGATTCTTTTGTTTTTCCTTCATCATCTGTGACACGGAGCATAACTCGCTGAGTACCTTTCTCAGGGAAAGTATATTTTCCACGGCTATTTCGCTCATTTGTTTCTATGAGTTGTATGGGTGTATCATTGACGAACCATTCAAATCTCAATTTTTGATTATCAAGATAATCGGGGTCAAATGAATTACTACCGTCAAATGTGTATACATTTGGCATTGCAGATGACACCACGTCCGAAGTAAATTGGACATTTGGGGGTCGAGACTCTACTGTGACTTCCATAGTGTCCTTATCGCGTGCATCACTTTTTATAGAAGTAAGGGTGATAAAAAATTTGCCCGTATCAAGAAAAGTATACTCAAGTCTTGTTCCAGAAAATGTGTGTATCACTGTTTCAATACCTTGTTTTTTTACCTCCCACAAGTAGGAGACATCGTCTTCTTTGGATGTTTTTTTTGCCTGAAAAACCACCTTCTCGCCCTTGTGAGGTATTTGATTGGTCGTAGAAATAGAAGCAAGAGGATCTCCGATTTTGAGAAGTATCGTGTAGGGAAATTCTTCCCCATCATTGCGTGTTAAAATAAGCTTGATAGTATGATCACCTGGGGTGTATTGTTGGGCTTCGAATTGAGGGTCTCCTTCATTGGTATCAGTATTTCCATTACCAAAATCCCACTCAGTATTTTTTGTGGTGTACCCAGAAGCAAATCGAGTTTCTGAAGCATCGATACGTAGTGGCTTCAGGGCTTCTTTTGTAGATATTTTGACAACTCCATCTACTTTCTGATCGTTCACCTTTACGACGAAATTGATTCTTGGTTGTCCTACTTCGACTACGACACTATCTTGAAAATTGATAACATCATTGAATCCACGACTATTCTTACTCGCAGAATTAATAGTCAAGAAGACCATGTAGGTCCCCGAAGTATTGAAGGTATAGTTTGTGATATTCCCCTTGCCAAGAATTTTCTTGGTACCCCCTTCCGTACGGAGCCACCATGTATAGTTATCATTTGGGACTACTGTGCCGCTCTCATCGATTGTTTGCTTTGCTTCAAATGTCACCGAAAGAGGAGCATCTCCAGTACGAGGCGTTGCTTCTGGTTCGGATTTAAGTGTATATATTTTGGCTTGTTCGAGAAAATCACGCAACGCTGTTTGCAAAATACCACGATCAATGATCTCCTTGCGAAGATTGTAGGCATCAATCGCATTTGTTACAGCATCATAGAGTTGTTTATTTTTATAGAGGTCATCTCTATCTGGCATATGATCATAGGCTCCGTCCACAAGCATTGAGAGCTCGCTCATAACTTCAGGGCTATAGCCTCCATCGAGCTTTGTTTTGAGGGCTGCTATTTTGTTGCTATAAGTGGTAAAGTCGACATTTCGTATCTGTGTTTCTGCGACAGCCACTGGAATAAATGCTTTTTTAGAGCCATTTCTAACAACAAAAAATATCGTACTCACTATCAACCATGCGAACCATATGATCGCAATGCCTGCAATTACACTTACAATAATTTTCTTAGTTTTCGCTGATGATTCTTCGTCAGATGGATTGAGCATGAGCCGTGCACCAGCATACATCACATAGATAACCGCAATAAGTGATACAAACGATAAGAGATATTTGATAAAATTTTGTATTGCCTCCGAAAGACTTATTTTTGTCACTACTCCTGTTTCGCCAAGACTTTTCCCTGCATCTTTAACGCCTGCCAAAAAGCAGTTCATTCCAGAACAATTAAAATTGATACTGGAAGCAAACGTCGTGTACGTCCATAAACATCCGGTAATCAGAGCAAGAATAAGGAGAAGTTTTTTCATATTCCACTGTATGTTACCAGATAGTTCAGACAAATTCAAATTATTTCTCTCTCTATTTCTGTTTTTCTCGAGGAAAAGAGTATTGACTTATATATTTTTATGTTACCACTTTCCACTGGATCCTCCTCATCCAAATCACCCACCACCGAATCCGCCACTGGACCCTCCTCAAAATCCGCCACCAAAACCACCTCCACTGCCTCACCATTTTCCACCACCAGCTCACTTCTTTATGAATCAAAGTTTTCCTGTAGAAAAAAGCCAGTCAGCGAAGCCTAATACGACACTTGCTACCCCTACACCGAGAAGAGTCATCAAGAGAGTTCAGAGTAACGCCCACATCACTATACCACCAAGACCAGCACCGAGAAAAATACCAAACCACCAAGACTTGGAAGATTCAAAAAGTCCTGAACCGAGAAATATACTTCCCCAAATAAGAAACACTATAAAAGAGAACCAAATATCGAGAACATCTTTGGGCGCCTCTGGCAGAGTCACTGCTTCTCATCGTAACAATGGTGCCATTACCTCGAGTGCAGAACCAAATCATTCAAAATATGCTTCCTTTTGAAATGCAGGCGTCAGATATTCTTCAATAATTCGGTGAGATGTAAGATCTGTTATGACTCATTCAAGTCCGTACCCAACCTCTATGCGCATTTCTCGTTCTGTTGGTGCTATGAGTATGAGGAGACCATTATCAATTCATTTTTTTCCCACTCACCACGTTCGACCGATAGCAAGTCCAGCCTCTTCAATAGTTCTTCCCTGAAGGCTTTGGAGGATAACAATTCCTATTTGATGTTGTGTTTCTGTCTCGAGTTTTTGGAGTGATACTTCTAGTGATGATTTTTCAACAGTATCAAGAAGTCATACCTCATCGAGAATATGTCCTTCTGGTGCTAGAGGCACTACAAAAGCAGCAAATACCCCAAATGTCATAACAATTATAAAAATACCTCACCATCGAATTATCATCTTCATAGAATATGAGGAGATTATTGAATGTTAAATTCTATTTTTGGTGCTACTTCGCTCCCTGGTTGTGCATCGAAGAGGACTGCTTTTTGAAATCAAAATAGACGAGCCATAAACACTTGAGGAAAACGAGTCACAGTCACATTCCAGCTCGTCACCACATCATTGTAATCACTTCGCACGACGGCAATCCGGTTTTCAGTTCACTCGAGCTGTGATTGGAGATCGCGGAAATTTTGATTTGCCTTAAGTTCAGGATATGCTTCTACTGAAACAAGAAGTCGACTCAGAGCTCCAGAGAGTTGTGCCTGGGAAGCATCAAATTGTGACATACTTTCAGCATCTGTGGGATCTACGGTGATAGAAGTCGCTTTTGCGCGAGCTTCTACAACTCCCATAAGTGTACTTTTTTCAAAATTAGCTGCCCCCTGTACCGTAGCAACAATCTGAGGTATCAGATCACTCCGACGCTGATATTGAGTTTCTATATTTGCCCATGCATTATCCACACCAGCTCGACCAGAAACAAAGGAATTGTATTGTCCGATACACCAAAAAGCTCAAATTACCACTACTACTAAAACAATAAGAAGGATTTTTTTCATATAGAAAGGAATTAAAGGAATGTAGAAAAATTATAGAACTTTTTTGGTGAACACAAATAAAAACCCTTGCTTGCATTTTATCGTTTTTTCGTAGACTAAAATCGTTATTAATCCCCTCTATGAACCCTCTTCTTCTCAAAATAGCCAAATTTGTAGCCCAAAGACCAAAAGATAGTACTATACGAATATTCCATATTGTCTCAGGACTCGTCACCATAGAGCTGCTCTGGTTTTCATGAGTTCGATCTGTTCTTGATATCCCTTTTTTGGGTATACAAAAACCCGCAACAGAAAAAATCATTCTCTTATGGTTTTTGGCTATAGGACTTATCCCTCTTATAAAAGGCTTACTCCCTTGGTGCCTTGTAAAACATCGTACACTCCGCATGGCTCAGGCATTTCTCGGTCTGACATTGATTATTATTGGTGGACCAATTATGGATCCTATTATCACAGAAATTCCTGCTCCAGAAAAGAAAGACGAAAGTGGCTTCAAAATCGACGTCGGACCAACTATCAAGAAATCAAGCCACCCTGGTCTTATCTTAGTACTTCTGGGAGCACTCTGGTTCTTTGTGGGAGTAACTGGGAAAGGAACTACAGAAAAATGTCTCCGTTACAGGGAAATAGTGAAGAAAATCAGAGTGTAAACTCCATTTTTTTAACCTCTTGGCTCTATCAGAAAAAGAGAAAGAATTAGATACCTATTTTTGCTGAAAAAATCCCTTCCAATAAGTCTCGTATTCGAAGTTTCATTCATCGAGAATTCATACCTTCTTCTTCTTTTTCCCTTGAAAATTTTGACTCAAATTGAATTAAATTCATCAGAGCATTTGGAGATTTTGTCACAATAGATGTCTTGATATTGAGATAATCTCGTGGTGATGCGCCGTAAACAATAAAACTGATTTTATTATTTCATTCTTGGCAACAGACTTGGATATCTTCTCTTTGAAATTCTTGTTCTACCTCTCTACACAATTTATCCGAAGGTGAAGAAATAGTCTCAACCTCTTCGCTCATACATGCAATATCTTCCATTGTACTTTGAAAATCAGATGGAAGCTTTGGTAAAATTATGTTTTGGACGAAATTTAGTATATTTTCTCTTATTACTTCCCGTTTTTCTGGTGACACTTTTCCTTTTAGATGAATAGTACATCGAAATCTTTTATTCATTTCATCTATCTCATCTTGTATAGAGTAGTTTTTTCAATACAATTCCGATATCCCCTTTACTTGATTGTAAAAAGCCATAATATCTCCATTTGGAATCTTAAGCCCTGACCCTTCTAATACTTCAGACATAGAAAAATTTAAGAAATTCATTGTATTATATCAGTAATAGTAACTTGTCAAATATATGAAAAAGATTCGTGCCATTTTCTTCTGAACTCCTCAGCTCTCAGCTGATATACTCAATTATCTGCTTGATTCAAATATCATCGAAATAATTGCTGTTGTTTCAAATCCTGATGCTACTGGTGGTCGAGGTCATACCGTGATACAGTCTTCCGTTGCTCTTCTTGCAAAAGAAAAAAATATCCATCTCTTTCAGCCAGAAAAAGTACGCAACAATGCAGAATTTTTCCAAACTATTCGCGAACTGAACCCTGATATCTGTCTTGTCGTCGCCTATGGGAAAATCCTTCCTCAAGAACTTCTCGATATTCCTACAATGGGTTTTCTCAATGTCCATACATCACTCCTCCCGAAATATCGTGGAGCTGCGCCTATTCAACATGCTCTCCTGAATGGTGAAAAAGTAATAGGACTCACCATTATGCAGATGAGCCTCTGAATGGATGAAGGAGATATCCTGATTCAAGAATCCTGGAAAATAAGTGAAAATGATACCACAGGCGCCCTCTTTCAGAAAACAGGCGAACAAGCTGGACCACTTTTAATGGAAGCTGTTCAAGGATTGAGTAATGGAACTCTTACACCTCAAAAACAAGATGCTACACAGGCTACCTATACTCAATATATCAAAAAAACAGATGGGGAAATCAAACCAGACTGGACGCTCAATCATACTTACCACGCTTGGCAAGCATACACGCCCTGGCCTGGACTTTATACATTTTCCTGAGAAACAAAAGTCACGCTCTATTCCATTTCAAAACATTCTGAAAAACATTCTGACACTCCATTGAGTTGGAGTACGAAAGAATGACTCCCCGCTATGGCTCTTTCTGATGGCTATCTCATCATTCGCGAACTCACACCAGCAGGCAAAAAACGAATGTCGGGTGAGGATTTTGTGAGAGGGTTTATGGGGAAATAAATACAGCCTATTTTTTCTGTTTGTTTTTATAAGAATAGACTCCGAACGCCACCACTATAACCGCTATTAAAACATAACTGAGATATTGAAGGACGACTTCGTATGATTCAACGAAGAAGATTCCAACGAGAAGAATACATACTGCCCAGAGAGATGATCCAAAAATATTTGCCACCCAGAAATTCCGACCAGAAAGTCCTTGTGCTGCAGCAAGATACGGAACGAAAGACCGAAAGAGATTGTGAAATTTCCCCCCAACAATAAACCAAAAACCATTTTTTTGCACTTGTCGCTCCAGGAAACTGAGCTCCTTGGGACCAAGACCAATCCAAAGACCATATTTTTGGAGCAATTCTTTTCCTGATATTCTCCCCATCATATACCCAAGAGCATTTCCGATACACGCACCAAGCATAGCGATAAGAGCTGAGAGAAGAAATACGTTCATATCTCTCTGTACAAAAAAACCACCCACCAGTATCATCACATTCATACCAGGCACTACCACTCCAATAAATGGAAATGATTCTATCATCGCTACCAGAAATAAGATGAGGTAATTCCAGTTCCCCCATGAGCGAATCTGCTCACCCATCCAGTCCAATATTGTTCGAATTATCTCTGGAGAAGTAAATGACAAAATTCCAATACCGAGCATCAAAATAAGGAAAATAATATGCAACGCAATGGTGGTGATTCGGAGAAAATTTTTGAGAGATTTCATAGGATTTCAGTATACCCAGAAATTTTGAAAATCATAGTCAAAAACTCCTACATGGATAACTTCAAAATAATAAAATATTTTAGCAAGCGAAATATTTTTTAGTGGAGTGTTTTATTGAAAATCTATTTCCGTGCAGTAAAAAACTGAATACATTTTTATACCACAACACACATTTTTGAAGAAGTAACAATGATATTTTTGTAACCCTTTGCATTTCTAAAAAAACTACATATTGTGTCTTAGCTTATTTTTTAGCACAATATATAGTTAATTTCTAATTTTTCACTGTATGACATTTTATAAGATTCGAAAGCGTAATGGTGCCATCGTCACCTTCAGTCGAGAAAAAATCGAACAAGCCATCCAAAAGGCTATAGAAGCAGTAGGCGGCGAAGATTTCTCGCGTGTTATTGTTTTAGCCAATGAAGTTATCGCCCGAACCGATGAACGTACTGGTGCTGATTTACCAAACGTGGAGATGATACAAGATTCAGTGGAAGAAATCCTTATCAAACACGGACATGACTCTGTTGCAAAAGCTTTTATCCTCTATCGTGAGAAACGTAGTGAGACTCGCACTGATCGATCTGTCGTAGTAGAAGTCGGGAAGACAATGGAAGAATACCTCAATCGCTCCGACTGGAGAGTCAACGCCAATGCAAACTCTGGCTACTCGCTTGGAGGCATGCTTCTCAATACTTCTGGAAAAATAACGGCAAACTACTGGCTTTCGCATATATATCCTCCCGAAATCGGAAATGCTCACCGAAACGCAGACTATCACATCCATGATCTTGATATGTTCTCTGGATACTGCGCCGGTTGGAGTCTCCGACAACTCCTCGAAGAAGGATTCAATGGTATGCCAAATCGTATCGAGTCAGCGCCACCACGAAATCTGCAAGCAGCCGTTAATCAGATGATCAATTTTCTCTGAACTCTCCAAAATGAGTGGGCTGGTGCGCAAGCGTTTTCATCATTTGACACCTATCTCTCTCCCTATGTTCACAAACATGAATTAAAACTCCGCAGAGATATCGAGGAGTATGGAATGACTTTTGAAAATGAGGAAGCAAAAGACAAATACATCGATGAAAAAACATACTCATATGTCTATCAACAGATGCAAAACTTTGTCTTTGGTCTCAATGTTCCCTCTCGTTGGGGAACACAGACACCTTTTACCAATATCACACTCGATTGGACCTGTCCCGAGGATCTCGCCGAAAAAGGTCTCCATCTTGGTGGGTATGAAAAAGGTGAGTATATAAAAAAGTTTGGCGAGCTCGACAAGGAACGCGCTATTATCAATAAAGCTCTACTCGAAGTCTATGCAGCTGGTGATAGTAAAGGTCGTGTCTTCACATTCCCTATTCCTACGTACAACATCACAGAAGATTTTCCATGGGATTCACCAGAAGCACTTCGTATATTCGATGTCACGGCAAAATATGGTCTCCCTTATTTCCAAAATTTTATTGGCTCTCAGTATAAACGGGTCAAGAATAAGGACGGAAATATGGTCACAGTAGAAAATAAAGAAGCTTACAAGCCTGGCGCAGTCCGCTCTATGTGTTGCCGTCTCCAGCTCGATCTCCGAGAACTCCTCAAGCGAGGAAATGGTCTCTTTGGCTCAGCAGAAATGACAGGATCTATCGGTGTAGTCACCATCAATATGGCTCGTATTGGATACAATACAAAAGGAGATGAAGAAGCTTTTAAAGCGCAAATTCTTCACCTCATGAACCTCGCAAAAACATCTCTTGAAATCAAGCGAAAAGTGCTTGGCGAATGGCTACAAAAAGGTCTCTACCCCTACACCTATCGCTACCTTAGATCATTTCGAAATCACTTCTCAACAATAGGTATCAATGGTATGAATGAAGCCATCATGAACTTCACTGATGGAAAAGAAAATATATCGACCAATTGGGGAAAAGCATTTTCTATTGAAATTCTGGAATACATGCGAGATACACTCAAGATATATCAAGAAGAAACAGG
>JAYSSG010000072.1:0-13693 GCA_043720655.1 Candidatus Altimarinota bacterium | reverse complement strand
ATCAAGGCCTTGGGAAAAATATGATCCTCGAAGCAGAGAAGATAGTGAGAGAAAACTATTTAGATATCAAAAAAATAGCAGTTATTGCTGGAGTGGGTGTGCGTCCTTATTTTGAGAGAATAGGGTATGTGCTCGAGTGAGGGTACATGGTAAAATATTTGACATAGTAAAATAAAAAGTAATATGAGTATATTATGCTATTTATTTGAGAAGGTAAACATCATCAAGTGTATCTTCAAGACGACGAATATGTGGTCAAAATACCTCAAAAGAACACAAATATAACATATGAGCAAGCAAAAAAATCTCTTCATTTTTTTCAAGCAGAATTTTGAAAATATATTCCGGAAACTTCTATCTTCCCAGGCGAAAACGGCTTGCCTTATCGAGTCATACAAAGACGTGTTAATGGTCTACTTCTGGGTGATTTCTTGCAGAGCTATTGAATGTCTCAAGAACTCTGCAAGACTCTGCTTTCTTTTACTGAGAAAGCACTTCATATTTTGGAGCGAAAAATTATAGGTTTTGATATTATCTGAACTCCACCAAATGAGGAATTGAAAGGACAGTGGGATGGCTGTACTAATATTATTATAAATCCAGAAGATGAGAATATGTCATTTATTGATTGTGTCATACCTTCACGAGCTTTTTGAAGGAGCTTATCTATAAATAGATTGATGCAATTAGTTCGATACCCTGTTTACAAGAGGCGGAGAAATCACTATTTTTGTCTTATGCAGGATTTACAGATGAGATCTGTGAAATAGTAGGAAGGGCAATAGTTTTAGTGGTGATTTTTATTCATTATTGAATGTCCTAATATTGATTGCATTTGTGATATCTCCTCTCCTTGTGCCTGAATTATTTCACGTGCAAAATCATATACTTCTTCTCTCATTTTTAGTTTAAGAGCTGATTCAGCCATCTGGATAGCTCAGGCGTGATGTGATATCATGCCTTCTAAAAACCAGATATCGAGCGCTTGATCAGAAAGCTGAGTTCCATCTCACATCATATTTTGATAGGTAGGTTTCGTAGGCGTATAATCCCAATCCTGCAACCATCATTTCATCATATTTATTTCTTTCTCTTGTGCTAAGATGATATTTTGAGCAAGTTTTATGAGCTCTGTATTTGTACTTTTTGCCACTATGAGACGAGCTGTGTCGATAGCTTCTTGGTGATGAGGTATCATATTGACGATAAAAGCCTCTTCTGAAGTTACTATATCAGTATGAGTCATTCCAGAATGATTTATACTACTCGCATCTCAGTGATGGTTGTCAAATTGTCCTGGAGTAATTTTGGCAAGAGAGTAACAAACAACGAAGAGTATTCCGGTGATGAGACTGGCACGACTCAAAGTATCAAAAAAAGAATTTTTAATACCCTCTTTTTCACCAAAAACAAGAAGAGAAACAAAATATCCAAGAGGAATAATCCATGCACTTCTCCAGGGGGAATCAAGAAAATGTTGAATACCACCAGCGACCATTGCTGTACTGATAGAAAAAATAATTCCTATGAGCAGTATTCTCCTCATATCAACTTTTCAGCCTGTGAGATTGTGTTCATACCAAAGCCCAAGAATAAAGACTACTATACCTATTATCGCAGTCACTAGGCTACGAAAACCAGAGAAAAATCCATGACTAATCGCTCCAGAAATAAGTCCAATGCCAATATACTGAAGGAGAGTTGCAGTATGACGAGGAAAGAGAGATTCTTTCATAAGGTGTGAAATAAAAAAATAAAGATTATTTACGAGTAGATACATCCCAAATTCGAGCAAATTCTTCGACGAATTTTTCTCCTTCTTTTGGGTTTTTGTGAATGAGTGCATTTTTTCCACAACACATCAGATGATTTTTCATCAGATCTATATTGGCTGATTTAAGGAGTCATAGAGCAGCATTGATCTGCTGTCCAATATCTGCACAGTAGGTGTCTTCTTCTATCATTTGTGTGACTTTTGATAGGGTTCCTTGTGTCTTTTTAACCGCGAGGAGAAGCTTTTTTTTGAGAGCAGGATCAGTCGATGTTTTCATAAAAAATTAATTAAAAATAATAGAAAAATTGTACATACCCATAGAACACATACCTGGTATTTTTTCGCCTGCTTTTGGCGTACCGAGATCTATTTCTGTTGTACCATTTTCTGGGAGTACTTCCCTAAAGTTTGCAGCCTTTACAACCAGCGCCGCAGAACAATCATAGGTATTTTTTGTGTTCATGACGAGCTTGGTAGGTATGCCTCATTTTGCATAAGAAGTACGTGGTTTATAGCCACCTCTTGCATCGACGGTAACGTATTGAATTCCATCTCGCACTTCAACATTTGATCCTGTGTCACCCGTATCTGCACCACCCGAAGCTCATCATGACTGAATAAACATAAAGCCAAGAATTGCTAAGAGCACGATGGTGATAATTATTAACAGTGTTTTATTTGGAGAAGATTTTTTAACCATACAAGAAATATAAAAAATAAGAATTAAAAATTGATAATAGGAGGTATGATGCCGACACTAGTAAGACCCGTGAGGAGTGTGAGTGTTCCGAGTCCGATGACGACGATACCAATTGACTTAAAGAAGAGGGGAGCATGCTTTGATTGAGCAAAAGAAGCTGATCCAAATGAGAGGAGAGCTAGTAGGGGAAATGTACCAAGAGCGAAAAAGAACATAACCATAAGTCATCCTACAAATGAGCCACTTGAAAGAGCCGCAATCTGCATGGATTGTGTAAATCCACAGGGGAGAAAAAATGTCCCAACACCGACGATAATTGGCATAAGAATGGCTCCTCATTTTTTTCGAAAGACTGAAAAGAAAGAACTAGGAAGTGTGAGGGTATTTTTGATGATTCCAGCGAGATTGAGACCGAGGAATATCATCACCAGAGAAGCAATGATACCGAGTATGGATGAAAAGAGAAAATTTATCCCTATAGCTTTTCCTATCATTCCGAGTAGTCCGCCCAAAAAAGCAAAGCCAATTATTCTCGCACCATGAAAGAGAATAATAGATGTTTTTCCTTGAGCTTCATGACCCCCAAATTGTGCTGAGAGTGAGAGAATGAGTCCACCCACAACAGCGAGACAGCTGGAGATGGAAGCTATGAGTCAGAGTATAAAACTGGTTGTCGGAGTAATGCTTCCATCGATGGAAAAATTGAGAATGCCTGATTTTTGCAGTGCTATGAAGAGTATGAGTACTATAATTCCAATAGGGAGGGCTTGCCAGATAAGACTACTTTTTGCTTCTTTTACTTCTTCTTCAGAAATTGTATACCCGTGTTTTTTTAGGAGGGGAGCTATTGTAGAGATATGTTTTTTTGCCGTTTCTATATCTTCACATTCGCAAGAAAGCGTTTGCTTTTTGACGTTTACTTCTCCTTTAATGCTAGCGTTTTCCTCCATGATATCTTCTATCAGTATTTTACAAGAAGGGCAGTGGAGTCATTTGATATGATAGTCGTATTTTTGCATAGTGAGGATTATAGTTTTTTCGTTTTAATGCGCAAAGAATTTGAGACGACAGATACACTTGAAAATGCCATAGCGAGTCATGCGAAAATAGGATTGAGAATCCAGCCAAAGAGAGGATAGAGTGCTCCTGCTGCAAGAGGTATACCTATGAGATTGTAAATGAAAGCCCAAAAGAGATTTTGTTTGATGCCTTGCATGGTGATTTTTGAGAGTCGAATAGCTTTCACTATCTTTGTAATATCACCATGGAGAATGGCAATACCAGCACTTTCGATAGCAACATCAGTTCCAGTTGCCATAGCAATTCCGACATCAGACTGAGCGAGAGCTGGAGCATCATTGACACCATCGCCCACCATTGCTACGATATGGTTTTCTGATTGGAGTTCACGGATTTTCATGAGCTTATCTTCTGGAGATACTTCAGCAAATATAGTTTCAATCCCCACTATTTTTCCGATATATTGGGCTGTATTTTTTGCATCACCAGTCATCATAATGATGTTGATGCCCAGTTTTTTGAGTTGGGTGATAGATTCTTTTGCTTCTCATTTCAATGTATCTGCTACAGTAATAATAGCGAGTACTTCATGTGTATTTGCGAGAATGATAGGCGTTTTACCTTCTAGTGTTTCTTGTTGTACGAGTTCAGTATTAAATTTGAGCTTGAGGTCGTCCATCAATCGAGTATTTCCTACGAAATATTCTTCTTTTCCTATATTTCACTGGAGTCATTTTCACTGTATTGAGATAAAATTTTTCACAGGATAAAGAGATATATTTTCTTTCTCAGCATACGATACTATCGCCTCAGCAATCGGATGCTCAGAATATTTCTCAAGAGAAGCGACAATACTTATCAGGTCTTCATTCGTTTTCTTTGAGAGATTGTGTATTGTGTGAAATTCTGGTTTTCCTTTGGTAAGAGTGCCAGTCTTGTCCATAATTATTGTATCGACATTATGGAGCTTCTGAAGCGTGGCGGCATCTTTGATCAGTATACCCGCGCTTGCTCATTTGCCGACTCATACAATGATAGCCGTGGGCGTAGCGAGTCCGAGAGCACATGGGCATGCGATGACGAGAATACTCACAAAAGACACGATACCGAGAGAAAGCGCTGTAGAAAATCCGAGATAGGCAGTACCAATAGTGAGCCACGCTCACAATGTCAGCAATGATAGTATGAGCACCACAGGTACAAATACGGCTGAGATTTTGTCTGCAAGTGCCTGAATGGGAGCCTTCGTGCTTTGTGCTGTTTCCACCATTTTTATGATACGAGAGAGCATAGTCTCTGACCCGATTTTAGTCGCCTGAAATCGAAATGACCCAGTGGTATTGATAGTTCCTGCGATGACAATATCATCGATATTTTTCTCTGTAGGAATCGGCTCACCTGTAATCATAGATTCATCGATAAATGATTTTCCTTCTATGACAATACCGTCAACGGGGATTTTTGCACCAGGCTTCACGATGATGATATCTCCGTGTATTACTTCTTCAAGTGGTATTTCTTGTTCTTTATTTTCTCGTATAACAAGCGCTGTCTTGGTTTGTAAATTGAGTAGTTTTTTGATAGCGTCGCCTGTTTTACTCTTGGAACGAGCTTCGAGATATTTCCCGAGCGTGATAAAACCGATGACGACGATAGTGATATCAAAATAGGTATATTCTGGTAAAAGGAATGCCTCTCTTATTCCAGGGAAAAGAGTAATAACGACACTATAGATATATGCAGTCAGTGTTCCAATACCTATCAGCGTATCCATATTTGCGACACGATATTTGATAAAACGAGACACACCAAGTAAAAAAGGTTTCCCAATCCAAAAAAGAACCACGGTAGCTACTATCATGGAGATAATATTAAATGTCTCCATAGGCAAGGGGAGGCGTGGGACATCGATAAACAGTTGAGCTGCTATGTCCCACATCATGAGTCAAAAAATGAGAAAAGTAATTGGAAGGACAAATTGAATTTTTGTTCATTCTGCTATCAGAGATTCCTGACTCATATCGTGGCCACTATGATCATGCTCCATGCTCATGAATTCAGGGTTCTCTGTATCGGAAAAGCTATAACCAAGTGGTTCAATCGTTTTGTTTATCTGTTCAATACTTATTTTTTGAGAATCAAAGTAGAGTTCAGCTTTTTCTGTTCCAGGATTCACATCTATGCGCTCTACCCCCGAGAGTTTTGAGATTTTTTTGGTGATGATACTGGCACAGGATGCACAATGCATACCGTGGACCTGAAGAGTTGTAGTATTCATAAAGTTATATAGAAATGAGTGAAATGAAAGACAATTTTTGTATTTTGTACTTTGTATTTTGTATTAAATTTGATACCATTCTTTTCTCCAATTTTTAAATATTTCCAAAGTTGTTACAAAAAAAGTATCAACCTTGTCAGCATTATTGAGGATTTCCATGCGTGATGATTTTGTGCGGATATCGCGTGTCATCAAAAGTCCATCCTCGTGATGAGAGATGAGGGCATTGAGAAAACGGAGTTCATATGTCGTATCGTAGACACCGAGTTTTGGAATAATTGGATCGCGTACTTTTTTTGTATCGTTATACCACGCCTTCTTCCAATCATAGAGTTCTTGGATAGCCCCTGGTTCATTTTTGAGAATATCACCTGTGAGATCTTTGATTTCTTTTTTTTGAGTGATATTTTGAGCTTGTTCTGCGAGGAGAACCGCGCCTCTGTGATGAGCGATCATAGCATTTATATATCTCAGATCTAGTCCGCGATCGGCACGACCAAGATCCATTCAGTCCTTATCATACATAGAGAGAGTATATGCTGGAGTCAGGGAATACCCGACGACTCATCCAATAATAGCTGCGACCATAACCAGTGATACAGCGAGCGCAGAAGGAATTTTTGACATAAAGTATATTAAAAAGTATATTAAAAAAGAGAACTGATATATGGCGTATATCAGTTCTCTTTTAGGAATTAATCCTTGCAACCACAACCACTATCTTGACTGCCAGAAGTGGCGCATGTCTGGCTTTCTTGTTGGCAACAAGTATTTTTATCCGCTGCAGCGCATGCACAGTTTACCATAAAAGAATAATTAGGAGATAAATACCTATACCTATGGTGTAGGTATAAAGAGTATATACTAAAAAACTCTATTGCAAAAGTATTTTTTAGACAATCTCTATAATTGTGCTAAAATCACCGTAAATTATACCCCTTCTCTGCGAGATTTTTGACAATAGTTTCCTGTATTTTCCGAGCTTCTTCATCGGTAATAGTGGCTGTAGGATTTTGTATAAGAAGAGAGACGATAACTGATTTTTTATTGTCTCCAATATGAGTCGGATCTCGATAGATTTCGGATACGCTTACATCGGAAATCCATTCATGTGACCTGGATACAATATCAAGAGCTACTTTTACAGGCGTATCTTCTGGCATGATGATATTGAATTCTCGACGTGTTCCTGGGTATTCTATAATTGGTGTGAATTTTGTGATTATGTGAGTATCTGGAAGTGTTATGATTTCAAACGCATAGACTTCAATATCTGATATGTCGAAGAGAGGAAGAAGAGTAGGACGAATAAGTCCAAATCGAATGAGAACTGTTCCAGATGCATCAATGATTTCTCCACTTGCTTTTGGAGAGAAGAGTTTTGTGTTAGTTTTTGATTGAATTATTTCACCGCGGATTCCAAAAAATGTTTTTGTATAGTGAGCGAGTGTATCTTGGATTTTTTCGAGCGTATATCACCATAGGACACCTATTCACTGAAGAGATTCTTCTCCATCAAATATAGGTCCGAATTCAAAGAATTTCCCGTCAGTATGCGTGCGATAATTACTTGCTACGAGTTCGAGGAGATTCTCTGCTATGTTGGCACGTAAGTGTGTTCTATTCTCACTGGTGTTATGGATTACTCCTGGTTCTTTATCAGAAAAACGTGCGAATCTTTCTGCCAAAGTGAAAGGATATGTATAGGCATCAAAATATCCATGATGTGCGAAAAAATGAGAAACTTTTGTGGTGATTTCATCATGAGCATAATTTCTCGTTGTGAGAATTGGGCCAGGAAGGGGAGAAGTTGGGAGTGTATCATATCCGACCATTCGAGCGATTTCTTCTACGATGTCAACTGGAATACTGACGTCACCAGTATCTCGCCAAGAGGGCACTGTGACAGTATATTCTGTCTTGTTCTGATTTACTAGAAAACCAAGTCTTGAAAGAGTATCAACGAGAGTGGTTTCTGATATCTGAGCACCAATACGCCCTTCAATGTAGGCATGATTGATCATGATTTCAGTTGGTGTTTTCTTGGTTTCATGGATAAAATCTCCTTCGCAGACTGCATCACGGATATAGTGAGTCAACAATTGTATATATCGTGCTGATGCTATTGTCGGTAAACTGAGATCGACTCATTTCTCAAATCGCACAGAGCTATCAGTACGGATACCAAGTCTTTGAGACGTTTTTCGGACACTGACAGGATCAAATGTCGCTGATTCAATCAGGATATTTCTGGTTGTTTCTGTTGTTCCAGAGCTTTTCCCACCGATGACACCAGCAATGGCGAGAATTTTTTTCTCATCAGCAATCACCATATCTTCTTCACTGAGTGTATAGGTTTTTCCATCGAGTGCCTCAAGTACTTCTCACTTCTTTGCCATACGTACTGAGATATTTCACTCTACTACATCCGCATCAAACACATGCATTGGCTGTCCAAGCTCTGTCATCACGATATTTGTCAGATCTGGCAGGAGTCCATGGAGTCCTTGATTACTTCTTTTGAGAAGAATCTGTAGAACGAGTGGGGTTGCTGGTTGATTTGGAAGTGAGAATTTTGTCAGCAGATAATTGAGTGCTTTATCAGTTTCGATCTTTACTGTCAGGGGAGTTGCATTTTCTCGTTGTACTCTTGGTACATGAGAAGTCTTGAAATCTTGTTTTTCAATACAGGCAATCTCTCGAGCGTTGCCAACGACAGAAAAGAGATCAGGACGATTGGTAATAAATTTATTATCGAGGTCAAAGACGATATCGTTCAATGCATATATGATATCACCTGTATACCCTGGAATCTTGAGTGTCAGATTGCCAAAAGACTCTCCGATGTTTTTTTCGAGGAATTCTTCATTCCAAACGGTTTCGAGTGGGAGAATGCCCTCAGCACGAACAGTCGAAAGCCCGAGTTCATCGAGGCTACAAATCATACCGCAACTATCAATACCCCGTATTGGTCTTCGTGCGATGACGAGTCATCCAGGCAACGTCGCATTTTCGAGGGCTACCGGCACATAGTGAGCAGTTTTCGCATTTGCTGCACCGCAGACGATCGTGTGTTTTCCACATGTTCCAGCATCGATATCGACGAGTCAGAGCTTATCAGAGTCTGGATGAGAATTCCAGGCAAGTACTTTTCCGATTACTATTTTATCATCGAAAATGTAGGAATCAATACCTTCGACCTCCGCGGTATAGGTAGAATAAGTATGTGCGAATTTTTCGAGAGCATCAGCAGTATAGGCTGGCATAGGGCACCAATGTTTTGCCCAGTTAAGAGATATTTTCATAGGTATATACTATAAAAATCCTACAAAATGCAAAAAAATATCTCCTATATTCTGACTGCCTATCGCTCAATAATTTTCTCTATTGCTTTCTCATATTTTCCTTTCAAATAATTTACAGTAATATCGACCATCTTGGGTTCTTCTCATTTCTCTGCCCAAGCATCATTGTTGACGATAAGATCTGCAAACTCTTTATATTTTTCTACGTATTCTTGATATCCTTTTTCGACGAACTCAAGGTAAAATTTTATAGTATCTCCAAGTCCAGACCCCATGTATGCTCGAGTTTGACCGTAACCAAAATCTCTCACAAATCTTCGTGCCATACGATTGAGAGGGGAGATATCAATAAAAATAGAGACATCCGTCATTTCTCGAATTCTCTCATCAACAAGACCAAAGATGCCATCAAGAATAATAAAATCTCTTGGCTCGATAACAGATCCTCATGTTCGCTGTCATTTTCCTGTCGGATTATTCCCAAAATCATAATGAGGTATTTGGATGGATTTTCATTCTTGAAGCTGCTTCAGATGTTCTACGAGCAAATCTATTTCGAGCGCCTCCGGAGTATCATAATTTTTATAGATTTTTCCTTCGAGTGTGACATTGAGATTGGCGGGGAATTGCTCTTGCGGATAATAATACATATCCATAGGGATAGTACTGATTTTATCAGCACCCACAGAGTTTATAATTTTTTCTGCGAGGTATCCTTTTCATGATCCACTTCAGCCGATAAGAGATATGAGGTACATAGGATATTATAAAAAACTAAGGAAATCTTGTACCATAGCCTCCATAAATCTGTCTTCGTTGACACTTTTTACGACAAATGTATGCGTAGTTGGCTGTGCAATATTGCGTAAATCAGTCACAGTTTGTCCTCGAGTATATTCTCCTTTTGTTTCGACTCGTACTGGCAGAAATTGTCCCGAGAAGAGATGAGGATAGACGAGCATCGCGACGACACTTGCATCATGCACGAGAAATCATTCAAGTCCGGCTGTCTCACGAAATGCCATATTCGTTTGGAATGTATGGAGCGTGAGTGCTTCGAGGAATTTCGCTTTTTTCTTAGGAAGCTTCTCAATTATGCTCTTCATTTCTCGTCGAGTGAAGATTATCTGAGATGTCACATCGAGAGGAAGGAGGACACTATTTCTCACTTGAGAGAGTACTGTATCGGCTGACTCCGGGTCGTAGGCAACATTGAATTCTGCTACAGGAGTGACATTACCTGGTACTTGAAGAGCTCAACCCATCGCAATGACTCGACTCATATGAATTGCACTATATTTTTCTATATACGTAGCCACATTGGTCATCGGACCAAAAATAAGTATTTGTGTTTCTGGATGCTTTTCGAGTGTTTTAATAATCAGATCATTACTTGAAAGTATCTTTTTAGATACTTTTACTTTGGGGAGAAAATTGCTCGCATTGCCGAGACCATCAGTTCAATGAATATGCGAAGCATTATCACTTTTACTTTTATTACTCCCTTTCCCTACAGATACATTCTCTACTCACATAAATTCACAAGCTCTCAAGGCATTGAGATATGTCATTTCTGCTCCTACATTTCCTCATGTAGTGGTGATAGCATGAATTTTTATGACTCATTTTTTATGAAGGCCGAGTGCCCACAGAAGAGCAAAGAAGTCATCTGCTCCTGGGTCACAATCAATAAGAATCTGAGGTACCTGAGAGGTATGTGTGTTTATCATACCTCTAGAATACTCTATTTTTTTGTTATTTGCAAGATTTTAGTGGTTCTTCTTTTCTGCATAGAATACTCGTTATCAAAAGAAGTCATACTCCACAGGTTACCGCTATATCTGCTATATTAAAAATCGCAAAATATTGTACTGATACCATATCAGTTACAGAGCCAAATATACTTCGCTCAATAGCATTGAGAAGTCATCCCGTAAAAATGAGAGTATATCCGATTTTCTCTTTTTCTGGCAAGCTTCTCCACGAATAGATAATGAAGACAAATAGTCCCAATAAAATAAGAGGAATTAAAATATGGATTCCAGGTAGGGGAGTACTGAAAGCGATACCAGTATTTTTGATCGGTATTATTTTTACCCATTCCCCCAGAATAGAGATACTTGGATTGTGAGTGTTTGTCCACCACTTTGACAGTATATCAGAGATAATTACCAAAAAGATAATGAGAGATATTTTCATACAAGTATGATAGGGTATTTGATATATTTTCAAACCATAAATTTAAAAATAGTTGATTTGTGTTTTAAAGTATGGTACAATTTCTTCGTTATAACTTACATTATATGGAAACTCTCAATACACTTGATACAAAGCGAATAAAAAAGAAACCTGAAGATTATGCAGTTTTTGTTGTATTCAGGACAGCACAGAAAGCTCTAGAGATAGCTTTTTGATTTAAAAGACACCGAGACGTAAAAGAAAAATTTTGAAAAGATAAAATACATGTTTGAGGAGGTGTTATATCCTATAAAGATGGCGGCTATAGACTCTTTGGCAGAGAAGGGGCGCCAGATTCAGAATTGTTACCAGAGGATATTATTCAAAGCGTGAAGACGAAGTTAGAGGAGATTTGCAAGACTACATCTATTACTATAAAAGAGCCTCTTTCTAAAAAGAAAAAGTAAGTATACTTCCTTCCTATGTCCACTATAGTTCTTGCTTTTGACCATGCTGGTTATATCTTTCGATGACCAATCGTACATTTTCTGGAAAATGCATGATATATAGTTTTGGATGTAGGACCTAAAAAAATAGATGAAAATGATGATTTCCCAGACTATGCCTTGCTTGCATGTGAGAAGATTTTGAATTGAGAAGCCGAAAAATGAATCCTTGTTTGTGGTACTGGTATAGGTATGTCTATAGCTGCCAATCGTCACAAGGGGATTCGTGCTGTTCTGGCGTACAATCCTACCGTTGCTAAAATTGCCCGAACTCATAATGATGCGAATATCATCTGTTTTTGAGCGAGAACAATGGAACTTGTGACCGTACTAGCTTCTCTTGAAATATTCTTGAAAACAGAATTCTTATGAGAGAAATATCAAAGAAGAAATGAGAAATTAGATCAATAAATTTCTTAGTGTAGTAGTCCAAGTGTTTTTTTTAAATCTTCCTTTAATTTTGCTTCAAAAGCATATTTTGCTTCATCTATTTCAAAAATAAGTTTCCAAGCATGGAGAAACTGTCGTGTCAATAAAAAATGTTTTTTAGCAAAAGTATTTTCGTGCTCGATTCCGTATTTTGTATCACCAAGGACAGGATGTCCAATGCCAGCCATATGGACCCTTATTTGATGGGTTCTGCCTGTTTCTAGAGTGACTTCGAGGAGCGAATATGTTTTTTCATTGAATCGAAAAGATTGTTTGGTCACATAATGAGTAATAGCATTCCGTGGATCAACTGGTTTTTTAGTAGTCATCTTGAGTCTATCATGTGGGTCTCTTCCGATTTCTGACTGTATTGTTCCGGTATTATTTTTTGGTGTTCCTATGACGAGAGCAAGATAGGTTTTCTGAACCTTGTGATCATGTATGAGCTTTTGGAGCTTGCGCATTGTGACGTCATTTTTTGCCACTAGAATGAGCCCACTTGTTTCTTTATCAAGACGATGAACAATGCCCGGCCTATCTTCTCCGATTTCTCGGTGAAATCCTTTGATTTGTCCAATAAGCTGGTTCACTAGCGTGCCTTTACGTCACTCTGGGCTTGCCGTCGGGTGAGAATTGATCCCTGCATCTTTATTTATCACAATAAAATCATTGTTTTCAAAGACGATTTCAAGTGGTCGAAAGTCTGGCTCAAGTGTTGAGGGGATTGAGGCTATTTCCATTTCAACAATATCTCCTCTTTGAGGATAGTATTTTCCGAGCTTTTTGTATTCTTGTTTTTTTTGACACCAGACTCGTATTTGTCCTGTATCGAATCACTTTTTTATTTGGGATCTCGAGTATGTATCGTCAAAAAGAGCTGATAGAAATATATCAGCTCGAATTGTTTGATTATGCAGGATTGAGAATCTGAGCATGTTCTCAGAATAAAATTAGTTTACGTACACGTTCTTTGTGTATGTGTAGACTTCATCAGCTTTGAAGAATCGAGCGATTTCTATATCAGCTGAATCGATAGAATCTGAAGAATGAATCAGATTGTAATCGATAGTACAAGAATGATCTCCACGAATAGTTCCTGGAGCAGCAAATTGTGGATCAGTAGCTCCACAGAGATTTCGTACTTGCCTGACAGCGTCAATACCCTCTACGACGAGAGCGAGAACTGGACCATCACCCATATAGCTTACTATTTTTGGGAAAAACGGTTGATGAGCAATATGAGCATAATGCTCTTTGCAGAGTTCTTCTCCCATTGTGATAAATTTCATTGCTACCACTTTGAGACTTTTTTTCTCAATACGAGAGAGGATATCCCCGACGATACCACGTGCGATAGTGTCTGGCTTAATCAAAATAAGTGTCTTGTGCATCTCAAATTGAGTTTTGCCTGCTTCGCTCTCTTTTTTGCCTGCATTGTGCATAAAAATATAATAAGAAATAAAAAACCTCGGGAGTATATATTTTTGTGTGTATTTGGCAAGA
>JAYSSG010000071.1:0-2345 GCA_043720655.1 Candidatus Altimarinota bacterium | reverse complement strand
ACTTCGCTGGATTTATGGGGTGAAATGCTATCAAAGCATTCCCTGAGATCTGGGCAGATACAAAAGTCACGACCAAAGTCCTCACAAACTCTGTCAGCACCATCAGCCAACAACTTGTTTTACCAGGGGATGAACGATTCTCGATTACACCGATGTTAGCGGGCACAAAGATACGATGGTCTCACGCTGCATAATATATTCTTCTATGCCCAATTCACCAATACTCAGTCACGAAGAACTCGCTTTATTAGAAAAAGAAGTTAATTTTCATCATACTCTTCGATGAGCAACACAAATTAAGCACTATCCAGAAACTGCCTACAAATTTTGAATGCGAGCTCTTGATGTATTAGAAAAAGTATGATTTGATAACCATTTGTACGAAGGATTACCAAACATTTCTAAAAAATGCACTCGTATCCAAATAGGCGAAGTAGAATTAAAAACTCCCATCATTCTCGCTGCAGGAATGTTCAAAAAACCGGAAAATGTCCCTCGAAATGCCCATAAGTGGAATGTCGGAGCAGTCACTATTGGAGGTATCACTGGTGACCCCCAGGATGGCAATCCAGGGAAGCGTCTCTGGATCTATCCAGATATCCAGGCAGCCGTGAATTGTATGGGACTCAATAATCCTGGACGTGTCGTAGCGGTAGCTAATCTCAGAGCACGTAAAGATCGATGAGATATGCCAAAATGCCCTCTTATTCTCAACTCCTGCAATGGGCTGGCCTCTCAAAAAGTAGAAGATAAAATCACAGAACATGTTGCCAATTTTGAAACATTTTTTGATCTGGTTGAAATCTTTGAAGTAAATATCAGTTGCCCAAATCAAAAAGGCGCACAAGCGATGTCAGGAGATATCGATCTCCTAGTCGGAACACTGAGAGCTCTCCAAAAGAAAAATGACGAACTCGCTGCCAGAACTGAAAAACCTAAAAAGCCTATCATCCTCAAGATAAAACCAGATTATTTCGATGAAAATGACACGCTCGATTATGAGGCTGCCTCTCGCATGATAGAAGCTACTCAAGACCTCATTGATGGCTATACAACAACCAATACTACTACTGATAAAAATATTATTACGGAATCAGGAATTAATTATCCTGGTAAAGGAGGTGTCAGCGGTGCACCACTTCTACATCGACAACTGTTTGTCACAAAAACAGTACGGAGAATATTAGATATGTGAGGAGCCGCAGATAAAGTACTTATTGGTACAGGAGGAATCGGCACAGGAAAATCCGTGTATGAAATAATGAACACTGGAGAACAGGCAATTACATCCGGAGCCAATGCTGTTGGAATCTACACAGGCCTTATGCTCCATGGAAGAGCTGTACCAAGCCTCGTTGCTGCTGGTATGGAAAGGGGACGTTAAGGTATAATTACATTTTATATTCTCCGTCTATTTCTGGATTGAGTATATCTTTATACTCTTCTGTATATTGTTTCGGATCGAGCCATTCCAAAACAAGTTCATTTTTATGAAACCATAGAATTGTGATTTCTATCCAATCTTTAAGACGAATACTGCCATCTATCCGAAATAATTTAACTTCCTTTTCAGCCAATCTTAAATGTTTATCTAAAGTAGTATTCATTCGAAGAAGTTTTTGAGAGTCAGAATAAAAAAGAAATTTTCAATCAAAATGAGATATTGTTCAATCAGTAAAATTAAATGTACTATGAAAGTATCTATGGACATGCGTTCCATCCTCCACATTTTCTTGAATTTCCTCTATTTGTAATCATAAATTTCGTGGCTCGTACAAAAATTCTGTACGAATAATTTTATTATTAAAGTAAGAATCGAACTTAGGATTGAGTCGAACTTTTACCGAAAGCGTAGGAGACGTTATTTTTGATAATTGATCTAAATTAAAATTTGGCAATCAGTATAAAGGAGCTCATCCTGCCTGTAGATGATCTCTCTTTAAAATCATTTTATCAAAATCAAGTCGCACAAAGACTGCAACAGCATTAATGCCAGAAAAGTAAGCTGGCAAAGGCCAGAATCAACGGAATTTTTCGAAAAAAACAGAATATGGTATAAAATACTTATCAAAGAAAACCCCATCTATTTCTATCTCAGTTTGAAGATTGAATAAGTTAAGATTAACTAATCATTCCTCATTAGGTAACAATTGTGGAAACTTTTCAAAAAACTTATCTAGATTAATCATAAAAGATATTATAAGAAAAATATTCAAATAAAAACCCTCCATATCTGGAGGGTTTATTTTTTGAGATAGTTATCTCGAAAGTCCTGGCACCTACCTACTCTCGCACTCTCAAGGAGCACTACCATCGGCACGACGGGGCTTAACTTCTGTGTTCGG
>JAYSSG010000070.1:0-5302 GCA_043720655.1 Candidatus Altimarinota bacterium | reverse complement strand
TCATTAGGACATCAGGTTACACCGTTCACACAGGCTACTCTACATTCCCCAACTTCAAAAACATGCTCATCATCAGCAAGCTGACCAGCATAAGCCGGTCCTATATCGTCGCTTGCTTGGAGGGGGAAATTGGAGGCACTTTCAAAAGAAGCTGAAACTGCAAAACCCATACCACCATCACAGAGTCGGTATCAATAAACACAGTTACCCGCGAAATGGCATACAGATTTTGGACTGAGTCCCGTTGTCTGATTTGAGAGTGGATCAAATATTCCTTTTCCATTATTAGCAGCCATGATCAGATTGTGTACTGCCACTGATGTTTGAGGAGGCTTCCCATTGATATCAAGACCTCCTAGAATGATGGTCTTTATTGCCGCTAAATCCGCAATCCTCGTCGCATCCCTCGCCTTCTTGATATAGCCAGTATAAGCCGAGAGACCAGCTGTAGCGAGAATAGCTATGATAGCCATCACTACCATTAGTTCTATCAGCGTAAAACCTGATTGTTTATTTTTTTGAGAGAGAGACATATTAAAAATAGTAATGAAGAGAGGATAATATTGAAGACAAATTTAGCCTGAGTTATTTTATGACAGCATTTCCAAAACTATCGAGATCAAGAAACACACACATTCTATATATTTTATGAAAAAACAAAACTCTTTTTCAGAGTAAATAAAAACCCCTCATTTCTGAGGGGTTTGAAAGATACTGATTACCTAGGTCTGCCTAGGCGGGTGACGGTGATATTACTTCACAAATTTTACAACATCAGCGAAAACACTTGGGTTGAGGATGGCGAGATTTGAGAGAACCTTACGATTCAATTTTACATGCTTGAGGTACATAGCATGGATAAAGCTTGAGTATGTGAGACCGAGAGGTCGAACTGCAGCATTGAGACGGATAGTCCAGAGCTTACGGAAGTCTCGTTTCTTTCGACGACGATCCTTGTAAGCATTGAGACCAGCCTTCATTGTCGCTGTTTTAGCATGCTTGAAAGATGTCGAACGTACACCTCTATATCCTTTTGCAAGTTCGAGAACTTTTTTATGTCGTTTTTTGGTCATGAGACCTCGTTTGACGCGTACCATAGTGTGAAATTAGTGAAATAAAAGTGATAAGTAGAATTATACGCTCTTTTTTGGAGCAGCTTTCTTTGCTGGAGCTTTTTTTGGAGCAGCAGCTTTGACTGGAACAGTTTTTGCTTTTGGAGCAGCTTTTGGTGCTTTTGGAGCTGAAACTTTCTTTGTTGCTACTGTCTTTGGAGCTGCTTTTACTTGTTTTGTAACTGGTGTTTTGATCGTAGGGAACTTACGAGGATTTGCAGCCTTGAATTCTTTTGGAGAGAGTCCAGAGAGAGCCATAGCATCTTTTTTTGCTTTTGGAGTCTTGAGTCCAGAGACCTGCATACCCCATTTCATCTTACGTTCATTTGCCACGCTTGTTTCTACACCATACTTACCTCTTCCTTTTGCTTTAGAAGATTTATTTTGGAGTAAGTGGCGTTTACCGATTTTAGCCGTTCGGAATTTACCAGTACCGGTAATTTTTATACGCTTTTTGCTTCCTGAGTGGGTTTTTGCTTTCATACTGAAGAGGTTAAGGGATGAAGTTGGATTATAAATCTGCGACCGAGGAATTTGACGGGACCGTCTGCACGGTAGAGAGTAGGGATACTATTGATAAAGGATTGGAGCTTGTCTCGAGCCATATCTTGGAATCTCATTTCTCGTCAACGGAGTTGAAGCTCGAGCCTGAGGATATGTCCTTCTTTTGCGAATTTTTCTGCTTGTTTGCGTCGTATCTCCATATCATGTTCACCAATGGCGTAACTGAGTCGGAGCGTCTTGAGTTCTACTTTTTTGCTTGAGGCTTGTTGTTTCTTCTTGTTTTTCTTTTCTTCGAAGAGGTGTTTCTGCCAGTTGATGATCTTGGCGATGACGATGCCTTCTCGAGAGGCGACTTCCACGAGGTCCAGATCGACAGACCGTGCTCGTGCGAGAGCGTCAGCGAGAGACATGACCCCCAGTGCTTCTCCGTCTTCTGCTATTACTTGGATTTTACTAGCAACAATCTGCTCATTAATCCTTTTTTTGCTTGGCTGCATTGATTATTTAGTAAGAGAGAGAGCGGCAAGCATGCCAGCGAATCGAGACTTTTTGCGAGCAGCATTATTCTTGTGAATAATGTTTTTCTTACTCAAAGTATCGATAATTTTTTGGAGTTTAGGAAAATCAGCAGTAGCACCCGCTACGTCTGTAGCTTTTACGAGTCGCTCAAATCGAACACGAGATTCTCGGAATAAGTCACGAAAGTGATTGTTTCTGAGACGGTGTTTTTCATTTTGTCGAAGTTGTTTCTGTGCAGAACGAATAATCGGCATAAGGAAGTAAATAAAAAGAATAATAAAAGCGCTTATAGCACTCTATTGTTCGCATATATTATAGAAAGTCTTTTTTTGTCAAGAGAATTACGTGAGTTTTTTAGGTAAAAAAGAGATTTTTTTGAAAAATCTGATATTTCTCTATACTTCCTCTACATTTTGTACTTTGTACTTTGTATTCTGTATTTTAAATCTATGACCCGCACTCGTTTCGCTCCATCACCCACAGGACAGCTCCATATTGGTGGTCTTCGTACCGCACTATTTGCCTATATTTGGGCTCGAAAAAATCACGGAGAATTCCTCGTACGTATCGAAGATACTGACAAAACGCGTGAAGTAGAAGGGGCTACCGATGCTCTCCTCGATACACTTGAGCTCTTTGAGATCCATGCTGATGAGAGTATTCGCGGAGGTGGTGACTGTGGTCCATATATTCAGTCTGAGCGACTTCCTCTCTATCAAGAATATGTGACAAAACTTCTCGAACAAGGTGATGCGTATTATTGTTTCACAACCGAAGAAGAGCTCGCAGCACATAAAGAGAAATCAGAAGCTGCTGGCCTTACTATACCATTTCGTAGTCCGTATCGAGATATCACGATGGATGAAGCAAAAGCCAAAATAGCCGCTGGAGAGAAATATGTCGTCCGAATGAGAATCCCAAAAGGAGAAATTATCACCTTTAACGACGGTCTCAAAGGAAAAATCTCTGTCCCAAGTGTTGACATCGATGATCAAGTATTGATGAAAACCGATGGATTCCCGACGTATCACCTTGCCATGGCGGTCGATGATCATCTCATGCGGATTACTCACGTGTTTCGTGGTGATGAATGGCTTCCAAGTACACCAAAACACGTTCTTCTCTACCGAATGTTTGGATGGGAGGCGCCTGCTTTTTATCATCTCTCTGTCATTCTCTGACCAGATAGAAAAAAACTCTCAAAACGCAATGGTGATACTCATGTGAGCCAATTCCTCGAAAAAGGATATCTCAAACAAGCCCTTCTCAATTATATCGCACTGATTGGCTGGAATCCTAAGACGACTCAAGAGTTTTTTTCTCTCGATGAACTCGTAGAGGCATTTTCTCTTGAAGGACTTCAAATCGCAAATGGTATCTTTGATCCTGAGAAACTCAAATGGATGAATAGTAAGTATATTGCAGCCATGCCCGTCGATGAACTCTATACTCTTCTCAGTCAGTATCTTCGTCAATATCATCCAGAGTTTTACGAGAATACTCTCATAACACACGAGGAAAGCTATAATAAGTCAGTCCTCCTTGAGCTTCAAAAACGCCTTGAAACACTCGAAGATTTTATTCCTCAAACCGATTTTTTCTACGCAGAACCAACCGTTGATACTGCTCTGCTTCTCTCAGAAAAGATGAACATTACAACACTTGAGCAGGCAAAAGAGGCATTGCAATTTGGATTAGATATTCTTTCGGGGATGGATCCCCGGGTCAAGCCCGAGGATGACGGGAAATCGGTGAGAGAAATACTAAAAGATTTAATGATTCCAAAAATCGCAGAAGCTGGCAAGAAAAATGGACAGATTCTCTGGCCACTCCGTGTCGCTCTGACGGGGAAAGAATTTTCTCCTGGAGCCTTTGAGATGACGGAAATACTCTGATTTGAGAAAGCAATACAGAGAATTGAGAAAGCAATAAATACTCTTTAGTATGAATTTTTGGCAAAAAACGAAGCGATTTCTTGAGCCCTGCATGGCGTATCCGTTAGTGACTTTTTTACGATTCTTCACTTCCAGTACGACCATTTGTTTCACTCTTTTGCTCGTCATTTTTCTCAAGGATATCGTACACAGTATCGAGATGCGAGATATGGATGCATTTTTGAACACTATCATCAAGGCGGGAATTGTCATGGTCTCTTTTCAGGTTGTAGGATTTATTCTCAGAAATTATTACTGGGTAGAGCAACAATTTATCTGGGATAAGTATTTGATGCGAAAAACTCTCAAGCACTTTATTGGGCTTGAACAAGGAAAGATAGAGGCTCTTGGTACAGGTAAGATACTGAGTATTGTCCAAAAGGGAACTGATGAAACAATTCTCCTCCTCATTAGCGTGATAGGCTATGTTGCCAGAATTATTTTTACACTGATATTTGGGCTCTATATGGTTCGGTGACTTCCTTTCGGGATTGTGATGGGCGGTATAGGAATGATCGCACTGATATTTGGTTTAGTCGTGTATTTCAACAAACATACCTCTTTTTACCGCCGTCAACGCAAGGAAAATAATGTCAAAATTACTGGACTCCTCGCGAAAGTGATTATGTCCAAATTTGAAATTCTACAGAATAATTCCGTCATAAAAGAAGTGGAAAGGATGGATGCTATTTATGATTATTCTTGGGATCTGGCGAGAAGGCAGACATTTTGGGCATCTCTCCTTTTTCAGACACCGAAGTTTCTGCTTTCTTGTGTGATAGTTGGTGCCTATTATTATCTGGGGATGCGAGTATTTGGCGCTACCTATACACTCAGTGATATGGTCGGGCTTTTGACGATTTTAGCACTCTTTGAAGTTACACTGAGAGATACTATAGAATATTATGAACAATTTACCAAGTCATTTGTACATATCGAAAAACTCTGGGACTTCATGGATACGACACCGCAGATTCAGTGATATGATTCGGGGAAACCATTTCGATTTCAGAATGGGAATTATGAGTTTCAAAATATCTCATTCTCATACCACAATAATGCCACAGTTATTAATGATTTTTCGTGTATCATTCAGTGAGGTAAAAAGACCGCTCTTGTCGGGAGATCATGAGGTGGTAAAACTACTGTAATGAAAATCCTCGCTGGATATATGCCGCCCACGAGCGGGGTCCTTATGATAGATTGACAAGACATCACCGAGATGCGTCTTGA
>JAYSSG010000069.1:0-5362 GCA_043720655.1 Candidatus Altimarinota bacterium | reverse complement strand
CAACTATATATGTCCCTGTGGATGAGGATTTCGGTATGAGTCCTGTGGAATCTATGTCGTGTGGAACTCCGGTCATAGGAGTCAATGATGGTGGACTCAAAGAAACTATTATCGATGGGAAAACAGGGATTTTGATTCACTCTGATTGCACTCCTGGCGATATCGCAAAAGCGGTCAAAAAAATAAAAACCCTCTGAGATATGAGTTTTGCTTGCCAAAAACGCGCTGAAGAATTTGGTCTAAAACAATTTGAGAATGAGCTGAGAAAACTGTGTGAATAATTTTTTATTGCAATAAAGTTGCATTAGTAATTTTATTACTATACTCAATTACATGCGTCAAACAAAAACTCGTGAAGAAGTACTGACATTTCTTCAAACACAACACAGAGCCTACACTCCGTATGAGATTGCTGGGGCTTTAAAAATAAATCCTGTCACCGTGTATAGAATATTGGAATTTTTTAAGAAGGAAAAAAAGATCCATCATGTCCCCTCTCTCGGTAAGTGGAGTGCCTGCCACTATGAAGAGAAAACACAGGAAGATCATGGTTTTATGATTTGTCGAAAATGTGAATCAGTAGAAGAATTTTCCACGCCGCATCGGTGTCTCCATAGTCATGGATTCCAATGTGAAGAACATCTCACAGAGATTCTCGGAGTCTGCCATACATGTCAAACAATTTCATCTCATTCCTAATTTTTCCCTATGTCTACCTTTCTTATTCTTGTAGGACTTTTCCTTATTTCTAGTATAGGAATTACTTTGTATATTTGGCGAGGTATTTCTGATAAAATTCTTCATCTTCTCGTGGCACTCTGAGGAGGCACAATGCTCTCAGTAGCACTCGTCCATATTTTGCCAGAATCACTCGAAGAAAATTCACTGGCTATCTACGCTTTTATTGGTGGCTTTATGCTTATCTATCTTATTGAAGAGCTCCTTACACCGCATCATCACGATCATGCCCATGGAAACCATACCCACGAAGACCCGCATGAACATCTGAATCACGTCATTATTGTTTCATGGATTGCTATTTTTCTTCATACTATTTTTGATTGAGTAGGAATACGGGCTGGTATGAGTATAAGCACAGACCTCGGTATTAGTATTTTGACTGGCGTCGCTATTCATCAAATTCCCGTATCACTTTCACTTGCCTCTCTCCTCAAACGGTCACATTTTCAAGTAAAAAACCAGATACATATGCTCCTTGCTTTTTCCCTCTCGGCACCATTATGATATGTAATCTCTGACTTCTTTGTCCCCTCTCAAAACATTCTCATCGTCAGCCTCCTCACGGCGTTTGCTGGTGGATCACTCCTCTATGTTTCCAATGTAGAATTCCTCCCTATGATACATGCTCAATCCTCTCGTAAAATGAAATACATTACTGTAGTATTGTTTGTAGTGTGAGTGGTAGGTATGAGCCTTGTAAAACTAGGGGAATAATAAATTTCTTGAATTTTATTTTTTCACTATACTCCTCGCACAATAATAACCTCATTCTCTATGAAAAAATTTTTCCTTATCTTGCTCGGAAATATCCTCATAGCACAAACCTTTGCTGAAGAAGCTGCTAAGAAAGTATCAGCATTTGCAAAGGCTCCTTGGTGTCATATGCCTTGCGGAAAAATTCATGCCATAGTATGGTCGACCCTTCTCGGCACCATTGCTCTCCAGATTGCCATGTTACTCATACTTCCTCGAGTCAAAAAACTTAAGAAATGGCAAAAATATACTCTCTATGGAATCTTGACCGTTGCAAGTCTTGCAACGGCAGCATATATTCTTCCGCCCTATCTCAAGGATGGTTTTGTTATCTGACGATGCTTTATTGGTGATCCTATGGGGTGTCAATAGAAGTGAATTCTGTTGTAAAAGCTGATTTTTCTCTATACTTTACCCATTCAACGAATGGGTATTTTTTATAATTATTCATTCTATACTTTGTATTTTGTATTTATTTTATGTATCCTCATCAATCCCTCGAACCAAAGTGGCAAAAATACTGGAAAGAACACGATACCTTTGCCTGCCTAAATCCAGAACTAGAGAATAGTCATAAACCAAAATTTTATGCGCTCGATATGTTTCCGTATCCGAGTGGAGCAGGTCTTCATGTGGGGCATCCTAAGTGATATACAGCAACAGATATTATTGCTCGGTATAAGCATGCAAAAGGGTACCATGTTCTTCACCCGATGGGCTGGGATGCCTTTGGTTTGCCAGCTGAGAATTATGCTATTAAAACTGGTACTCATCCATCAGTCACAACTGCTAATAATATTAACCATTTTCGAGAACAACTTCAAAAATTTGGGTTTTCTTTTGATTGGAATCGTGAAGTCGATACGACTGATCCAGAATACTACAAATGGTCTCAATGGATATTTCTGAAACTCTTCGAAGCTGGACTCGCCTATGAAAGTGATAAACCAATTAACTTTTGTCCAAGCTGCAAAACTGGCCTGGCTAATGAAGAAGTCGTCGATGGAAAATGCGAACGATGTACTACTACCGTCGAGAAACGACCAATTCGCCAGTGGGTACTGGCTATCACAAAATATGCTGACCGACTGCTCTCAGATATTGACCGGCTTGATTGGCCAGAAGGCATCAAAGAGATGCAGAGAAACTGGATTGGACGGAGTGAATGATGTCAGTTTTTCTTTACGTGAGTTGATTGTCCTGATATAGAAGTATTTACAACAAGGATTGATACCGTTTTTTGAGTTACCTATGTTGTTGTTGCTCCAGATTATGCGAACGTATCTCAATTTATTACACCAGAACATGAAAAAGAGTGCCATAAGTACATAGAAAAAACAAAATCAGAATCAGATATAGATAGGACCAATGGAACAAAAGAAAAGACAGGAGTCTTCACGGGGTCGTATGTCGTGAATCCTTATAATGGAGAAAAAAAGCCTGTTTGGATAGCTGACTATGTACTCGGAAATTATGGAACAGGAGCTGTGATGGCAGTACCTGCTCATGATGAACGAGATTGGGATTTTGCCAAGAAATATGATTTGCCTATCAAACAGAGCGTCGCAATTATGGATACTTTTATCGGACACAGTGCTCCAAAAGATGAATATGAGACACTCGAAAGACTCGTGATAGACGTTATCCTGGAAAATAAAAAATGAGAATTCTTACTTCTCTCAGAAAAAGCTGGAGATCTCATAGACTACCATTTTATGGGTGGAGGAACTGATGGAGAATCTGATGAAGTGGCTATTATGAGAGAGACACAAGAAGAGAGTGGCTACACCGATATAGAAATTATAAAAAAAATAGTTTCCATTGGAACGTTTGGTTTCCGTTTTCCAAAAAACAAAAATCAGAAGACGAGCGGAAATTTCTATCATGCGAAACTGCTCTCAGAAGAGAAGATACAGTCAGAGGCTGACGAGTGACATCATGACCTTCACTGGGTTTCAAAAGAGGAAGTAAGCAAACTCCTCACTTGGTCTCCACATAAATTTGCTTGGAATTATCTCATAGGTTGAGGGCAAGCTATTACTGAAGAGGGTATTTTAGTAAATTCAGATACCTTCACTGGCCTTACCTCTCTCGAGGCTAGAACTCAACTTATGGAGAAAGCAGAACAAGAGTGATTCTGAAAAAAAGTAACCAACTATAAGCTCCGAGACTGGATTTTTTCTCGTCAGCGATACTGGGGCGAGCCAATTCCTCTGATACATATCTCTCATGAAGACAAAATTTCACTCCCAACCACAACATTAGATGGATGTTGGATAAATGGTGAAATGCTGATGCGAGAAGATACTGTGGTATGAAAGCTCTACCCGTGAATCGATTCTTGGATTCTCCCCGATTACACCCTACCTTTGAAACTCCCAGAAGTCGAACGATATGAGCCATCAGGTGATGGACAATCCCCTCTTGCGACCATTCCTGATTGGGTCAATATACGACTCTGAAATAATCTCGTTGGAAAACGAGAGACCAACACGATGCCTCAATGGGCTGGTTCTTGCTGGTACTATCTCCGCTATATGGATCCAAAAAATACCGAAGCCATCGTCGATCCTGCGGTCGTGAAATATTGGTGAGAAGTGGATAGCTATATCGGAGGTGCTGAGCATGCAGTGCTTCACCTACTCTATGCTCGCTTTTGGCATAAATTCCTCTTTGATGTCGGCGTTGTGCCAAGTGATGAGCCATTCTTTAAACTCCGAAATGTGGGTCTAATTCTCGGACCAGATGGAGAGAAAATGAGTAAATCAAAATGAAATGTCATCAATCCTGATGAAGTCATCGAAGAATATGGTGCCGACACGCTCCGAATGTATGAGATGAGTATGGCAGATTTCTCTGACGTATCTCCTTGGAATACCAAGGCTATTGTAGGAAATTATCGACTCCTCGAACGTATTTATCGACTCTTCACGACCGATGAAACAAGTAAAGAATTAAAAAACTTTTTCGCTACAGATGACATGAAAGCCATAAAAACCATGCATAAATCTATTAAGAAGGTCTGAGAAGATATCGAGAATATGAAATTTAATACAGCTATTTCGACACTCAATGTGATGATAAATGAAGGTGCTCCGAGAGATACTGAAAATCTTCACGCTTGGAAATCCGTACTCGCTCGTCTTCTTCATCCATTTGCCCCGCATATGGCAGAAGAATGTTGGTCACTTCTTGGCTATGAAGAAAGTATTTATGCGACAGAATGGCCTGAGTATATCGAAGCACTCACAATCGATGATGAAGTGATGATAGCGGTACAAATCAATGGAAAACTCCGAGGAACATATCCGTTTATGCGAGGCGTCACAGCAGATGAAGTACAGATGACAGTAGAGTCAAAGCCAGAAATCGCAAAATGGCTCGAAGGCGCAGTGATTTTAAAAGAAATCTATATCCCAAATAAGATTCTTAATATCGTAATCAAATAATATGAACAACTTATTTCATCACCGAGATGTTCCGAAAAAATCGATATGAACCAAGAATCCTGGGATGCTCCGAGTATTGGCAGCATGTCTCTGTCTGGATGATTTCTACACGTCTCTTCGTGGTGTCTGTGGTAAATTTAGGACAAGAATTTCAACAATTATAAAATAATTCTATGCCTACTCCTGGTTCCCTCTATCGCCACTACAAATCCACGGTGTGAAATGATTACACCTATGAGATTATTGGAATTGCAAAACATGCTGAAACTGATGAAATTTGCGTGATTTATAAACCACTCTATGAGTCTGATTGGCATGAAGGATGTGAGTTTACTATCCGTCCTCTCTCGATGTGGGATGAAATGGTAGACTCAAATGGAGAAATGGTTCCTAGATTTACTCTCATAATTGAATAATTT
>JAYSSG010000068.1:0-14754 GCA_043720655.1 Candidatus Altimarinota bacterium | reverse complement strand
AGGTAGAATACCCTGGCATTTTGAGTTCTCCTAGAATAGTCATATTCTTTGCGTCTTTTGTATCAATGACAAAGAGTGGGTCAATTTGCTCAAATGTTACGAGATAGAGACGGTCTCCAATATAGCGAGCAGCCTGAAACCGTTCTTTGGCACCGACATTTTCAAGTTTTGAGAGGAGCTTACCGGTAGAATCAATCGCAAATATATCGACACCATTCGTCGTCCAGTCTTTCTGGTTTGCTGTATAGAGAACTCCATTTTTTTCATTCAGAGCATATTGAGAAAGAGGCATACCTGGAGTCAGAACTGAATACTCATATTTTACAGTATCTTTTTTGGTACTAAATCGATGAATGAGAGCATTTTGTTCTGATCGTAACATTGGCATGATACATCGAGCATTTGGTGGACATGTAGTTTCGTCCGCTCCTTGTTTCCAATAGTTGCTCACGATATAGAGACTTCCTTGAGTCATAAAAAATTGACTCGCATCACCATAAATCACTTTTTTCTTAGCAGGAGCATCGCCTTTTAGTGGTATAATAGAGAGTGTCAGATATGAAAGTCCTTGTGGTTTTTTTGGAAGAATATACTCTATTTCATCACACCCTACTGTACTTCTATCAAGTGCATACGGCACTTTTTTTCCTTTGAGAGTGAGTTGCTTCGTTGCGTCACTTGAATGATGAATTTCTACTGTTTTTGGAAGTGTCTTTTCTATATCAAATTTTTGATCCATGTAGGTTGTGATGTCTCCTTTGTTGTAAATACCACCGTTTCACCATATATTGAGGTTAACCCAATTTTGTGAAATGACATAAAGATAATCTCCTTCACGACGAGACTGAGAATAATCACCAGATACGGTATAAAATCTCTCAAGTTTTGGTTGTGCCACATCAGCCATATCATACACCACCACGACTGTCACACTTCAGGTTCCCACGGAAATAAGGGTGGGACTGTATGAATAGCTCTGATTCCATTTATTAGCGATAATAGTGAGTTTTTGATTTGCGAGATAGAGTTGCACATTACTGTAATTCGCTGGGAGTTTTATTTTTTTTACAATACTGAGATCTTTCCCTGATCAAGCCAGGGCAACCGTGACGTATTGAAATCCATCTTTCTCTGGCATATTTGAGGCAAAATAAATGTATTTTCCATCTGTTTTGATGACATCAGCCTCGTCGATACCATCTATCTGAATATTCGTTCCACTGAAGCTCGGACCACTCTCTCATCCACCACCAATACCTTCAGCCACACCTCATTTAGATCCACCCATATCTCCTTCTACGGGCATAGCATTACTATAGAGACCAACTTGTTCTATAAGCGCTTCTTTGAAATATTTTTTGAGAACACTATTCATATCTTCACACGAAGAGAACTTCTGGAAAGAGAGAGCATCTTCTTCTGTTTTTGTTACTGTTTCTTTCTCTATAATTTGATTATCCGTTGACTGTGCCAAGACCGAAAAACTCGTACATAACAGAGTTACAGCAAGAGCAAGACTAAAACGTTTGTACATAAAAAGAAAAGTTATAAAATACCACTACTGAGTGTATCTATTTTTTTACTATAACAAGATGCTTCACCGATTCTTCACAAACAGATTTGTGGTCTTTTTCTCGCTCTTATTGCTCATAGGAGTGTGTCTCGGGTGGATATGGTTTCGTGACAAAAGTTCAGGAGATTCTGATACAACACTCGAACCAGGAGTCACGGTGCCTATTGTCTCTGAAACACAAAAAATAGAACAAAAGAAAGGGCTACGCGTCCAAAAAGAAAGGGCTAGTGATGCACTCCTCTCTTCAGAACGAAAAAAAGAAAGAGCAATATTGTTATCAAAAAAGGCTGATTATCTCGGACTCAACAACGAATATCACGATGCTCTCGATCTCTATGAGCGTGTGATAGCTCTCTCTCCTCTTGATGAATACAAGAAAAAAGCGGCAGCCATGGCATTTGAGGCAAGGAATTTCACAAAAAGCATCGCGTGGTATACTGAGACCCTCTCGAGTCTTTCCCTCCGACAAAAAGAGGAACTTCTTATGAGTATGCGCTATACAGGAGACAAGGAATTTCATATCATACTCTCCTCGATAGATATACCGCCCTATATCAAACAAGCCTATGAAGTATCATGGATTTGCGAAAATACTTTTATTGATTGTGAAACCAGTATCAAAAAATATTGATTTGATTATGGGCCTATTAATACTCTCAAAAAGGCATTCGATGACTTCAAAAATCTCAAAAATACTGATGTGAATTATAAAGAAGCACTTCTCATTGGGGCTTTTTATCAAAACAAAGATTATAGCACCGTTATTCGCCTTGGGTCAAATCTCCTCTCAAGACGACCTGATTATAAACCTGTTCTCAAAATAGTGGGCTTTTCTGCCTATCTCACAAACCAATTCGAACGTGCAGAAGGTGCGCTCAAAAAATATAAAACACTCGACTCAAAAGATCCAGAAGTAGATTTTATACTTGGTTTGATTTATTTTGCACGAGAAGACTACAAACTCTCAAATCTCTACTTCAATAATGCAATTCTTGGTGGGTATAAACCAAAAAATATTGTCGAGCGAAAGCTTGCTTATAACTATGGCATCCTTGGAATGAATGAAAATATGTTTCAAGTGCTCGGCCATCTCGTCGAGAATCCGGATGCCACTGAACTCGATATCACCAATGCTCTCTACCTGGCGCTCACAGAGAAAAATCTGACTCTCGCAGAAAAATGGATCAAACTCGGTGTCGAAAAATCTCCCGATTCTCCTGATATTCTCAGTCTCAGGGCTTGGTATATGAGACTGACTGGTAATGCAGAAACTGCCCTCACTATCCTCGATACTATATTAGCAAAAAATCCTAATCATCTCATTGCGCTCGTACAAGCTGGTATTATCCATGGAGAAAAATGAGAAACTGACATCGCAAAGCCTCTTCTTGAGAAAGCAGCTCTCATCGATGCTGGTGGAGCCTGGGCAGACACCATAGAGCTCTATCTCTCGGAAGATGCTCCGAAGAAAGAAAAGAAAAAGGAATCACAAAAAGACTAATCCATCTGGATTGCTTCCTCCTTTTGGCTCTCTCGATGTACAAAAGATGTGTCTCCAAGGGTCTTCTGAAAATGTTTTACTACAACATTCTGCGCCTCTTGTAAATTGAATTTGTTATTTCTTACCAATGACCGAAGTTCTTTGTAGGTCGATGTCTTGCCATTGATTTTGAGAGTATCCCAATTCACATCCTTGATGAGGAGATCTTTTTGTGCAGTTTCGTAGCATTCTTGTGAACAAAATCCAAGATGCTTTTTGTGTTCTTTGGCATCGACAATCAATCGAGCATTACATGAAGTATAGCGGCAATTATCACAATTATCAGTGAGCTTTCCAGAATGCAGACACGTACCAATAGTCGTATGCGTTTTCTCATCACCTATTTGAGTACTCACGCGACCATCGAATGTGTAGAGATTTCCGAGCCAATTTCCATCATTGTACATATTTGTATATTTCACAACGCCCCCCTCGATAGCGTAGACATCGGCAATACCAGATTTATTGGCTAGGACAGCTGCCTTTTCACAACGGATACCGCCTGTGCAATACCAGATAATTTTTTTGCCTTGTGCTTTTTCTTTGTAGCGTTCGAGGAGTTGTGGTACTTCTCGGAAATTCACCGTTCCTGCTGGAACAGCGCCCTTAAAATGACCAAGACGATACTCATAGTCATTACGCATATCAAGAATGAGGTAGTCTTCATCTTCTTCATCCACGATACGTTTGAATTCTTCTGGTGAAAGTTCTTTTTTAAATTTTTGCACTTCTTCTGCGGTTACTTTTTCTCCGAGCACAACAATCTCATTTCTGATTTTGACCGTCATTTTTTCAAACTGATGCCCTGTGACAATGGTTGATTTTGTATCGATATCACTGACATTTTTGAAATATTTCGAACTCCCTAGATACAGACGATAGGCGAGGCACTGTCCGAGATTTCCAGACACAGTCGAGCTAATTCCTTCTGTCCCAATATAAATACGCCCCTTCAGACCAATGTCATGACAGAATGAGAGATGATCTGCCACTTCTCACTCAAGTTCATCTTCTGGAATATCCACGAAATGATAGAATGTCAGGAGTTCAAAAGGACTTTTATTGGGCTTCATAGGTATTGGATTGTGGGGAATTTTTACTTTTTTCAAGATTGAGAAAATCACAAGACTATCAAGTACATGACTTCTATGCTATCGTTTCGAGATATTTTCTCAATGCTGGCTCGAGTTCTTTTTTACGGCTCAGGCGATTTCAGAGGTTTGTCATTCAATCCTTAATATCACAACCAAATACTGCTACAAGGATTTTTTCTTCAGATTCTCCAGCGACCAGAGTGACATTTTTCTCTGCGAGGATATCGATAACCGAGAAGAATATCCAATCCAGCTGGCTCTCTTTTTTCAGAGCACTCATATCCGCTATTATTTCATTTTTTCTTTTCATCGCATATTCAGGACTTGTTGTCTCCATGACGCCATAACCAAATTTCTTATCCCCAATAGTAAACATCTTATAATCAAGTTCCAATATTTTCCTCACAGACATATCCCCAAGATCTGATTTTGCATCAAACATGGCTTTTGCATACGATTGGATATCCGCTATTCCGAGGTCATCTGCGAGATATTCTACTATCTCACGATCTTCCTCAGTCGTCGTCGGAGAACGAAATGCGAGACTATCAGAGAGAATACCGGCAAGAATCAATTTTGCAATCTGGTCAGACATATCGAGTTCTTGCTCTGCAAACATCAAGAATAATACAGAACAAGTCGAACAAATAGGTTCGAAACGCAGCTGCATAGGTTCTGCAGTGGAGAGCTTTTCTATAGAGTGATGATCGATGATACTTTTTACTTTGTATTGCTCGAGTCCATCTATCGATTGTATTGGGGCATTATGGTCGACGAGTACTATTTCTGAACCTTCTGGAAGTTTTGAGATAAGTTCTGGAGGCTCTATGCCAATATTTTTGAGTACAAACTCTGTTTCTTTGTTGAGTACACCGAGACGATACGGTGTCGCTTCCTGCCCCATCAGACGGAAATATTCAGCCGCAACAAGTGTTGCACAAATAGCATCTGTATCAGGATTTTTGTGTCAGATAATATGATACATATCAAGAAATTAAGTAATAAAGAGATTGTGTCGCATACTATTCATATTCACCGGGAAATCAAGGTATGCTTTTTTATGTGAGAAATTTGCATTTCAATCTCATATATGGCATACTGTCGTCATGAGGTTTCAAAAAATACCATACTATCTCCGCAAAAGTATCGACGAAATCGTCCAAGACGCTCGTCAGAATATCACAATTCACTATGTCACTAGTCGATGACATGGTGGGCAAAGTGTGAACAAAGTTTCTACTTGTTGTCAGATTACTGATCACAATGATTATGCTCAATATTTTTTCGAACCTATCAAGTTTGAGATTCCAGAAGCAAAAGTCATCAAATGTATGGATCAACGCTCGGCTCATCAAAATGGAGTTATCGCTATCAAACGATGGGAAAAAACTATCAAAGAATTCCTCGAAAAACCACTCAAAAGATCAGAAGTCATAAACTGGGATAAAGACATCACAGAAAATAATAAAGAAAAAAGTGAGGAAAAGTCATGGGAAAAAGTATTCCAACACCCCACACCAGAAAATAACTTTGAAATACTCAGAAATAAAAGACGAACTGTAAAGAAAAGTTAGTTTTCCAATATATATCTCTTTTATACAGAGCATAGCTTCCCTGTTTTCTTGAAAATAAAAAGAGAACCATACAATCATCTCTATGGCATACAATCTTCTCGATAAAAAGCGACTTCATTACACGATGAATATCTTTATGGTGATTATTGTGATCGTCAGTATTCTTTTGACCATTCTTGAATCAGCTGATAGTCTCATAACGCCACAGCTACGGGGACTTTTTCTCTCGATGCACTTGAGTATACTCATGGTTTTTTTCGCAGAATTTCTCTATCGCCTTTGGTCAGCACCAGAACACTCAAACAAAAAAAATCCATTCCTAGCTCGATTATCATTTCTTATCAATCCACTTACTATCATCGATATCATTGTGATTGCTCCACTCTTTATGATGATATGGACTCAAGACCTCCATGACGCGGATTTTGTCATTTTACGACTCCTGCGATTTACGAGCTTGCTTAATATCTTCCGGTTTTACCGATCATCCAAAATCATTTCCGTGCTTCGGAACCTTTCTCATCAAGTATGGTATGAGATTCTGATTTTTTGTATTATTTCTCTCCAATGTATTGTGGTAGCTGGAGTACTTTTCTATGCAGTAGAAAATGGACACAACCCTCAGATGAAAAGTATCGGTGATGGTATCTGGTGGGCTATTGTCACACTCACCACTATCGGATACGGAGATATCTACCCTTGGACTTCAGCAGGAAGAGTCATTGCGACTATCCTCGGGCTCCTCGGTATCGGATTAGTAGCACTTCCGACTGGTATCCTCGCAAGTGGCTTCATCCGAGCCTTAAAAGAAGAGAAGAGACTCGCTCATCTCGAAGAAGAAATAGAAGAAGAATCTGATGACATGAGTGAACGCCTGAAACGAATCGAAAAAAAACTCAACAGTCTCAATATATAGTTATTGTGGGAGTGTTTTCCAAAAAGCTTGTTTTTTCTCCAGATACATGGCATCTTGCCGAACAATTTTGGTGAGTTCCTCTGGAATAATAATCTCCTTAAGCGCTTCTTCGAGATAAATAGTGTTTTGACTCCCCTTTGCAAAGATAAGTGTTTTGATATCAGCATCGAGAATACTCTCACGAACACACTGTCCGGCTGCGCGAGCATCGAGAAAAAAGGAAACCCGTTTTCATTCTTCCACCGAAAGCATAGGACCAATAACCGTCTGACACACTTTTCCTACGAAAATATACTGCACATTATCGAGTGTTCTCAGAGTATTCCAGAGCTCTTGATGTCGAGACACCTCCTCACTTCATAACTCTCTCATATCCCCGAGAAGAGCAATCAGTTTTTTATTATCTCATTGAGCGAGACGGTATGCCATCTGTACGCCAGCTACAATAGGCTCAAATCCCCCATTGTACGTACCATCTATAATGAGTGAATTATTGATGCCCCGAAGCACATTTCCTCGTCCTGCTGGTAGCTGTATCGTTGAGACCGCTTCGAGAATATCAGGTAATGCTATTTTTATCTGAAGAGCCACGGCGATAGCTCCAGTAATAAGTCCAATATGATGCTTTCCAAGAATAGGTGTTTGTAAGTACACTGTGCTATCTTCTACGTGTATTTGTGCCTCTGTTCTATTTGAATACTCTTGAATATCAGAAAATATAATATCTGATTTTTTTTCACCATACCATATCTGAGAAGCAAAAGCTGCCTGATGTACATCATCTCGATTTCCTATAGCAAAGGTATTTGTATATTTTCGAGATAGGATCTTCTCTTTTTCATCATAATATTCTTGGACAGAAGAAAACCCTTGGAGATGACTCGGGGACAGTGTCGTAAAGAGGGCAATGTCAGGCTCAACAATATCGGTTTGTACTTTCATTTCTCCCGCATGATCTACACCATATTCAAGAACAAGGGTTGAGGGATAGTCTACTATCACGATAGTACGAAGTGCCCCAAAGAAAGCGTTTATCCATCAGGAAATACTGTGTCCCCCACTCTTCACCTGAAGGACTGCGAGAGCGAGACCCCACTCACCATTGTAGTTCCCTTCTGGTGTCCAGACATTTTGATTATTTTTCTTGAGAATCTCGGTAAGAATATGTCGTGCCGTCGTTTTTCCAAAACTCCCCGTAATACCAACCACAAAAGGTTTGTGTCGGAGAATACAAAGACGAGCCAAAAAACAAAATACAAGACGAAGGAGGGACGACATAGAAGTATGATATGATTTTTCAGGTTTTGTCGAGAAAATCAAATCTACCCCTTCTGAAACATGACATTTTTCTCGAGTTGGATTTTCCGACAAAATGCTTCAGAGATTTTGGTACGCATATCGAGGATATCTTCCACATGAGCAAACACTTTTGCTCGAAGAATAATGCCTTTTGTTTCTATGATAACATCGATACGTGGATGGAGATCAGCCTCGTTGTACCCGTACGTGTATCTGAGTTTATTGAGGACGCTTCGAGAGTTGTAGTAGAGCGTCAGATCTTGTCGTCCAATGATTCACATCAAGACCTCACGAGCCCTATCAATATCACTCTCATGCGTGAGAATAAAATCAAGAGAGATAAATGTAAACCCATGAGCTCGAGAAAAGTTTTTGATTGTTTTATCAAAGATGATTTTATTTGGGAATGATACCATTTTGCCGGTAACTCATTGAACACCATGCTCTTCAAGTGTCGTCAAAAGAGGGGTAATCTTGAATACCTTTCCTTGGAAATCTTCTACTTGTATGATATCCCCTTCTTCATATCCATCACTCGCACCAATCATAAACCATCCAATAAATGAATAAACCACATCTCGCAGAGCAAAACCGATCGCAGTCGCTACAATGGCAATAAATGGAAGGAAGGCACTAAACTCTGATGAAAATAAAACAAGAAAAGCAATCAAAAATATCGCTCGAAACGACCAACGATGAATAAACCACATAGCTTCTTTGTGTGGACGAGAGAATCCCTCTTGAAATCGTGCCAGGATACGCCCAGACATATATCGTACCAAGAGAAGCCCTAGAAATATACCAATATATATCAGTACTTTTGTGATAGCTTCAGAGAGTTGTGTTTGTTTCACATATCTCGCCCTCTCGATATCGAGAGATATTTGATTCAGCTCTTTTTCTTTTTGAGCGATAAATTCTTCCCGTGCATTTTCTGCCTTTTCGAGGTCAGACTCATAGGTTTTGAGTTTGTTTTCTGCTATTCTCTTGAGAGTAGGATACTCTTTTTGGATATCTGAAATGGTTGTCTCTTCTGTAAAAGGACCCGCATCAAGGGCGTTTGCGACACTCACAAAGAGAACCACAATATCTTTTTGGACTGCATCTTTATCCTCGACAAGTTTTTTGATTTCGTCAGAGGCTGAGGCTAGGATTCCGCGAGAAACATCATGATTCATTTTTTCTGAAATATCTTGCCATGTCTGCAATCCTGCCTCGATGGTGGAAATATTTTGCTCCAGTGCGTCTCGCTTTTTTGCTTCATCGAGGACACGAGTCTTCTCAAGAGAGATGATACTTTCTATTTCTATTTTTTTAGAGGAGAGATTTTTGAGTGTATCATCTGTTGCTACGACTCATGATGTTTCCTTGACAACACCTGACTCTGTAGTAAGCAAGAGATCATCCATCGTGAAGGCAAAGCTCGACAATGTAGAGAAAAGGAGAATGAATCAAAGAAAACGTCGCATACGATTAACGGGTAAATCCTACAATATAGATACCTCATCGAACAAACGGTTTACCATCTTGGAGGATAAGGGGAAAAATCGGGTCACATGTTTGGAGACCAGCTAAGCTCGATACACGAAGACATACTTTGCTCGTAGCATCGCAAATAGGCTGCACACGGACGATAATTGTATTTTTTTGCTCTCGATAGCAGGCATTCAAACTAGCAAGAGGTACTGCAGATGCCAAAGTCGGACATCCAGTCTCTGAACGTGCAGACACCCTTGGACAGATATCTTTGTCATCAGATACGCCATCACTATCGGTGTCTACAAGCGCAAAAAGCGTCGCAAAACCCAAGAGAAAAACAGGGAGAAATGCTATAATGATTCGTTTCATGCCTTCAGCATAACATATACTCTCTGCAAAATCAAATATTCTATGGTTATTTCCTAGTACTCCGTGTTCGTATATTTTTATAGACTTCCGCATGCTCCAGACCTGACAAAATCAGCAGTGTCACATAAGGTAATATATTCTCCACTTCTTCTCCTTCATTACATCGAATAATAGTGACTATTTTGTCGTAAAGCAGGTCTCGTATCTGTTCAAGAGACAATGATTCATCTCAAGAGCTCAGCATTTCTGGATGTTTTATAAACCATTCTTGCCAATCTTCAGGAAAATTGAAAAACATTTTTGGTTTTTTTTGCAAAAGAACCTGCATATCGCGGGTATCTTTCGGATTATTTATCTCTCGTGATGCATAAGGTCGAGGCATAGTGTCATTTTACCATAGGTTGAGGTCACTTGCAAATTCTGACTTTTTCTTATGATACACCGCATGCAAATACGAAATTTTGGTATCATCGCACATATTGACCATGGTAAATCTACCCTAGCTGATAGAATGCTCGAACTCACTGGAACCAAGGAGAAACGTGAAATGAAAAATGCACAAATGCTCGATACCATGGATATCGAGCAGGAGCGAGGCATCACCATCAAGCTCACACCCGTGAGAATGGCTTGGAAATGACACGAGCTCAACCTCATCGATACTCCAGGACACGTAGATTTCCAATATGAAGTCTCTCGAAGTCTTGCCTCTGTTGAGTGAGTTATTCTCGTCATCGATGCGACACAAGGTATCGAAGCGCAGACGCTCTCCAATCTCTATATGGCGATTGAGCACGATCTTGTGATTATTCCCGTTCTCAACAAAATTGATCTTCCTTCGGCTGATATCGAGCGAACGAAGCGGGAGGTCATTTCTCTTATTGGGTGTCGAGAGGAGGATATTATCTGCGTTTCGGCAAAAGTGGGCACCAATGTGGAAGACGTGCTCGATGCCATTGTAGAGCGCATTCCAGAGCCTCGTTCCGTCGCTGCTGAAGGCAAAATAATTCCCAATAACGCCCCAGGAAAAATCCCAGATTCTGTGAAACTCGGACTTATTTTTGATTCTCAATATGATTCTTATCGTGGAGTGGTCATCTATATCAAGCTCTTCTCAGGAGAAATAAAGCGAGGTGATAAGATCACCCTTATGAGCACCAACACCGTCGTCGATATCCTCGAAGTCGGCTGTTTCCAGCCAGAATACAAACCGCTCACCTCCCTCAAGTCATGAGAAATCGGATATATTGTGACTGGTATCAAGACTCTCCAGGAAGCGCGAGTTGGAGACACTATATTTGCAGGATCAGAAGAATACAAGCATCCTATTCCAGGATTTCAAAAAGTGGTTCCTTATGTCTTTGCAGGAGTCTATCCAGTGGATACAGAAGACTATAATCAGTTTAAAACAGATATCGAAAAACTCAAAATGAGTGATAGCTCTCTCACCAACGAACACGAGGTCTCCCCTGCTCTCGGACATGGCTTCAGATGTGGATTTTTGGGGCTTCTTCATATGGAAATAGTGAAAGAGCGTCTTGATCGAGAATTTAATATCGATGTCATCCTCACCTCACCTCAAGTCACCTACCAAGTGATGATGCCTGGTGACCGCAGTCATGATTTCAAAAATACTCCTCTCCAAGTAGAGCAAGTTGGTGAGCGCACTTTTACTCGCCTCTGGATCAAAAATCCTGAACGTCTCCCAGAACCAGGAACCTATGATTGGATAGAAGAACCGATTGTAAAGCTTGAAATCATCTCACGCAGTGATATGATCTGAGAGATGATGAAACTCGCTCAAGAGCACAGAGGTATCTACAAAAATCAGACCTATATCGATGAGACTCGCTCGATTATCACGTATGAAATACCCATGGCAGAGATTATCACAGATTTCTATGATGATCTGAAGTCTCGTTCTTCTGGCTATGCGAGTATGAGTTATGAGCAGTTAAACTACAAACGCGATGACCTGGTGAAAATAGATATTCTCGTCAATAATGAGCGTATCTGAGCTTTCTCGACGATTACCCATAGGAGCAAAGCATTTCATGTCGGACAAGAGCTCTGTGAAAAACTCAAAAAAGCGATCCCAAAACAGCTCTTCTCTATCCCTATTCAAGCAGCTATTGGAGCAAAAGTCATCGCTCGTGAAACTATCAATGCGTATCGAAAAGATGTGACAGGATATCTCTATGGAGGTGATGTCACACGAAAAAATAAACTCCTCGACAAACAGAAAAAAGGAAAGAAAAAGATGAAAGAATTCGGAAAAGTCTCGATTCCAAGTGAGACGTTTATTGATATCTTGAAGAAGTAGTCGAAAACTACAGCTCTGATTGTTTCTTTTTGATTCTGCTCATATTGCTCGCATTAGCCTTTTGTGCTTCTGCGAGATTCCGTACGTGAATATCGTTCGCTTGAGCGTATTCTATCACGGTATTTTTTCTGATTTTTGTCAGTCCAAATTTTCTATCATTTTTAATATCAATTCCTTCAACAGCAGAGGCTATATATTGACCTCACTTTGTTGTCGCATCTGGGAAAACATCATACAATGTTCTCGCTGCATCTATTCTCATTTGTTCAAACATATCTGAACCAATATGTGCTATAAGTTTCGACGAATATCGGGAGATAATGTTTCCAGTTTGTTCAGATGATCGATTTTTTTCACTATATCGATCCTGTAATACGCTTCTTACTGTATGTTCTTTTCGAGCCAAAAGACGATTCAAAAGAAGATACCGATACACACCTCGTAAGTATTGCACTTTGTTGTTAGAAGATTCTTTTTCAAACTCTTCACGAGATCTTTGAATAAAATTTTGCTCGTATTTTTGATACCCTGATTCAAAATTATCTCAATTCATATGTATATGATACTATAAATAAAATATAAATCAATACTACTTCGAATTTCCCTCATGGTGACAATCACATTGCCCCTTATCTACATAAGCATCATTTTGGTCTTCAAATGTGAGATGGAGTGTCTCCACTGAGCCACTATACGCTTCACAGATAACGCCGGCTATATGAAACATTCGTTTTGAAATAAGAAAACGTTCATTTTGTTCATACGTAGGACTTGCGAGATAAACGACTCGTTTGATACCCACTTGGATAATGAGTTTGGCACATTCATTACAAGGAGGCATCGCACAATAGAGTGTCGCTCACTGCATATCTCGCCCCATAGAATTGAGAATAGCATTGGCTTCAGCATGCACTACATAAGCGAGTTTTGTATCTTGCAGTGGGAGGAGATTGCCGGCTTCGTCAAATCTCCCTGCATTAGGAAATTCATCATCAGGACATCCACGAGGGAACCCATTGTAGCCAATACCGATGATACGGTTATGTATATCAATAACGCATGCTCCTATTTTAGTACGTGCGTCTTTGCTTCTCTGAGCAGAGAGGAGCGCGAGTCCCATAAAGTATTGATCCCATGAAATTCGGCTTTTTTCGGTAGACATACTGCTCTAGTTATTAAGGAATTAATCTCATAATAAGCACAATATGCAATTTGTGAAGGAAAACTCAAAAAAATACTTGCATTTACCTGAAATTAAATAGAATAGTTGGGTATTTTTCAATTATTTCTTATGTTAATGATTCGTTTTTCACGGGCAGGTCGAAAGAGAGCACCTCACTATCGTATCGTCGTCACAGAGCACACAAAGCCAGCTAAATGCGGTGAAATAGAGGTTATCGGATGGTATGATCCACGTTCAAAAAAGTATGAACTCAATATGGACAGTGTGCGTGCACGAGTTTCTCATGGTGCACAGTTGTCTGATTCGTTTGCACGACTTCTCAAGAAAAACGCTCTTACAGTATAAATTGTTGTTGGGGATGTGAAAGCATAGAGTATAGTAACCATTTTTTATGGCAGAAAATTTTATCCGTTTTTGTATCTCTCACATTGTTGCTCAGCCTGAATCCGTATCTCTCGAGGTACGAGAGGATGAGGACGCTACACGCTATCAGCTCTCTGTTCACACAGAGGATATGAAGCGTGTTATTGGTCGTAGTGGTAAGACTATTCGTGCTCTCCAGTCGCTCGTCCGAGTGATGGGAATTAAGCAGAATAAAAAACTTTTCTTAAACCTTGTTGAACCATGTTCACCTCAATAGTCTACGCTCAAACAGCATGATTTGCTGATGCTTCTCAACAGATTTACACTCTTGAAGAGCTTATGACCGTCGGTATTGCCATTCTTCTCCTTATTGCCATTCTTCTCACTGTTATTTTCGTCCTCTGGGGAGGATTTCTCCTTGTCATCTCTGGTGGCGATGAACACAAGGTCAGTCCTGCTATCAATATGATACGATATTCAGCTATTGGTCTCCTTGTGATGTTTGTCGTTATCCTCATAACTCCCGCTGTTTCTGCAGCTGTTGGATTTGAATCTGTAGGACAAAAGTTTAAGCCTGGAGTGATATTTCAGACTATGCGATGTGTCGCAGATCGTATCTTTGGTAAGACTGACGAATCATGTTTTGCTGTGGCGAGTGGAGGAGATAGCTCAGGATTTGATGGATACAGTAGTGGTTCATCGAATGGAAGCTTCTGAACCAACTCTCAGCAGGGTGGTAATAGTCCAAATGGCGTAGGAGTTTGGACAGAAAATCTCTAATACAGGTATCATGTATCTCATTGTGTGACTCGGAAATCCATGAGAAAAATATAGAGAAACTCGTCATAACGTCGGGTTTCTTTTTTTGGATTACCTCAAAGAATCTCTCTGAACCAAAACGGATTGGCAAGCAGGCTACAAATGAGTCTACACAACAGGTCATATCGGATGAGAAAAGATCATTCTTCTGAAGCCACTCACCTATATGAATCTCTCAGGACAAAGTGTCCAGGCGTGTGCACATTTTTATAAAATATCTCC
>JAYSSG010000067.1:0-15212 GCA_043720655.1 Candidatus Altimarinota bacterium | reverse complement strand
TCTTGATTTTTCAGCGCCCGAGGATGACGGGAACTGATACAATGGTTTTTGAATTCTCCGATACGTTACAATCTTACACTTTCCCTGTCCACCAAAATTTAATAATCTCACTGACTTTTTTAAGATTTTTTGGTTGTTCTCAATACTGATTTGGTTTTTGAGTACCAGGGTAAAAAATAAATATTAACCACCATACTATAGCTAGTATATCAAATACAGAAAATATAGGACTAGTAGCAAATTGGTCGTCTAGAGTTATTAATCCAGTTATCAGGAAAAGTAACCATGCTATCAGAGAAATATGTGTTGGCATTCAAAAGTCATGAGCACGGCGAATTGCACTTCAAATTCAAAAAACAGATACAACTATATATTGGATCATTCAAATACCCGAAAAAATTATTCAATCAGCCCCTTTTATAGCTCCAACACCTAAGGTCAAAACAATATTTACCAATCAGAGAATAATAGCAATATTTATATATTGTCTCCGATTCATCCGACCCTTTCCGAGAAACACATGATCGATAACATTTTTATCCATAGAAAAAAATAAAGAAATAATTTGTATGATTATTATAGGGGGGGTAGCAAAGTCAATCTATTGCATTCCTTTTTTTGTGCGTATGATGGATTGAATAGGATCCGTCATCCCGGGCAAGTGAGGCGTTAGCCGTACGCGACCCGGGATCCACCAGGACATCTATTCACGAAGTACCTATTTAATGGAATTATTGGTTTGACCTGGATCCTGAAACAAGTTCAGGATGACGGGGAACATAGGGTAGATTCCTGCCTTCGTAGGAATGACAGAACCAATTCCTTTATTTTGTATTTTGTATTCTGTACTTTGTATTTTTATTTTATTTTCTAATTTTCTTTTTATGTTCTATCCTCTCCTCAATCTCGTTGCCTATATTTTTATGGTGACACTCAATGCTCTCTCTATCACTCTTCCACTCGGTGGCATGACGACAGTAGAGCTGTCAGATAAATTCAATAATCCTTTTATTCCTATTGGTTTCACTTTTTCTATTTGGAGCATTATCTATTCGCTCTTATTTATCTTCGTCATAGTCGGCCTCGTGAATTATTTCCGTGGAAAACCGCAGAAAAATAAGCTGATAGATAAAAATATTGGCTACCTCTTTGCTCTCTCTTGTCTCCTCAATGGTAGCTGGATTCTTGCATGGCAGTATCAATTCACTGGACTATCAGTCTTTGTCATGCTTGGCTTACTCACAACTCTCATACGTATTCATATGCATATCAGGAAAACTCCTGCAGTATCAGTAACTGACAAATATATTACGCTTCCTGCTTTTTCTATCTATCTTGGTTGGATCTCTGTGGCAACCATTGCAAATATCTTCGCTTGGACCGTGAGTATCAACTGGAGTGGTTGAGGACTCTCTCAGATTGCATGGACCAATATCATGATCATCACCGCGACACTCCTTGGAACAACAATGCTTGTAAAATTCCGAGATGTATTTTTTAATCTCGTTATCATCTGGGCACTCTATGGTATTATGTCAAAGAGGCTCTCTGTAGACCCAGTTGTATTTGCGAGCATTATCACGACCACACAGGTTTGTATGACATTTCTCGTAGGAGCTATATGTACGAAGCTTTTTTTGAGAAAATAAGACAACATACGATTTTTATCTTCAAAAACAGAAATAGACTTTTAAGGGACAAACTGTTTGAGCGGGATGAATTCAGATTATCTGCTGAATAGGGTAATAGCGAGTTTTTGTCCCTTGAATGCTTTTGGTACTTTTTGCAGAAAAAGTACAAAGCGCAGCCACGAATTGAATTGATTTTATGACCTGGATCCTGAATCAAGTTCAGGATGACAAAAATGGGAGGATAAAACGTGCAAAAACGAAGTAATTCGAGTGAAAATCGAGCACCAAAGTGAGCCGTACTGTGAGTACGGTGAACGAGGAGCACAGATTTAAGCTTGAAGGACGAGTTTTTGCACGTTTTTATTTACGCAATAATCTCAAATCCGTCATCACCAACTATTCCGCAGTGTTCTTCTTGGACGCCGATGCCACCGTCATCCATACAGATAGCAAATTTGCCAGTATCAAAAATATGTCAGGTAGAGAAACCAACGATTGGTTCAATAGCCACATACATTCCTTTCTTGAGCATCTCCCCCTTCCCTCGTTTGCCATAGTTGTAAATATCTGGTTTCTCGTGAATCTTGGTACCAAGTCCATGACCAGTAAGCTCGCGAATAATATGAAATCCTGCTTCTTCGACATATTTTTGGACGATATAACCTATATCCCCTGTCGTGTTGCCAGTTCGAGCTTGCTCGAGTCAGAGACGAAGCGCTTCTCGGGCAACATCGATACATTCTTGATGTCTCGGATCATTCGGTGTACCTACAATAATTGTCGTTGCCGCGTCTGTGAGATATCCCTTGTAGCGAATACCATAATCCACTTTTAAGACATCACCAGATTCAAACGGTATATCCATCGGTACACCATGTACGACGACATCATTCACTGAGAGAATAATATTTGCCGGATATCCGTATTGTCCGAGAAATGCTGACTCCACTCCGTGCTTTTTTTGTTCTTTTATTATCCACTCTTCTACTTGTATTCCTGTATACCCAGGAACCAATAATCCACTCTTCATCAGTCCGTCAATAATCTCACGATGGATTTTACCCGCATCGCGAAGAAGAGTGAGAATGTTTGGATCAGAGATAATCATTAATAATAGTATACCTGCCTTTTATTTTTAGCAACTAGACTATAAACCAAACTGCTATAAAACTTATAATTCCAAGAATTATAATAATGCGGAGCACACGTATACTCGTCAAAAGTAGAGTATGACTGAGTCGAAATGACAACACCCATACAAATGCTCCAAAGAGGAGTGAAAATAAAAGGATAATTGAAACAACAGAAATCGGTCCAAGCCAGTGGACAAAAACGAGAATCAGAAGTGAGAAAAGAGTCGCTATGAGTGCTCCCGAGATAGCTCCAGCTGAAGAAGTTTTCAGTTGCGTTTTGATAAGCCATGAACCTAAAAATACACCGATACTCCCGAGAATCATACCTATTTGAAAGGTATCTTTTGTCATAAAATCCAGAATGGTATGAGCTGTACTATTCATAGTACGCAGAAGAATAACCGCCACACTCACAAAGAAGGCAAATGCAATACAGGCAAGAAGCGCTACAAAAAGTGTTTTCATTTTCCCTCCAAGATTTGCGAGTGAAAGAAAAGCAATAGCAGCAATAACTCCACCGATAAGAGCACTTAACCGAAGGGGAAACCAGTAGGTAGCAAGCCAAAATACAGCACCTCCTACAATAAAAGCGATCAGTGTTTTAAAAAATGTCTTCATCCAAGAAGCCGTTTCATCATTTCTTTCTGCGAAGAAAACAAACAGGGCACTAAATATTCCAACAATTGCAAATAAGAGAAAAGCAAGAAATGGGAGCTCTATAGAAATAAATGTCTTATATGGAGTAAGAAATCCATTTTCGGAGAAAAGTTTTTGAAAGATGGTTCCTGAAGGAAGATCAATAACTGGAGTTTCTGAAGGAACATCTGTTGTTGGAATAGGATCTTCTCCTGGAAGTGGATCTCATTTCTCAACACGTCATTCAAAAAATACATGGCCATCCGAAGCGAAGGCTCTCTCTCCTTTTACTGTAAATCATTTTACTGGTATGCCCTGGAGGAGCTTACCATTGTAGAATACTTTTTCTGCATCCAGAGCGTATGAGCCAGATGCTAATACTTTAAATGTCGCAGAATCGGCATCAATTTTCTTTCACATATAATACACGTGTCACGCATCGGCTCCATATTTTCCAGTGAAGAGCTTAAACGTATCGGGATCAGCTCCTTCTATTGCCCCCTGAGGGCCATAGACAGTCGTATCGTCGCTTGCATATCAATGAGTTCCAGAAATAACCACAAAACTCGATGTATCTACTTTTTCAAGAATATTCCTGAGGTAGAAGATAGTATTCTTATCTTGAGCAAACCGTCCTAATATGACTTTAAATGTCACACGATCAGCCTCTTTTATTGCAGTCCAGCCAGTCCGTTCATCATTGATACCGTAAATACGATTTTCATCACGAGCAAAATAATCATTCAGTATCACGAGTCACTTGATAGGATTTTTCTGTGTGTCAGTTTTGGGAATTTGTGAGATATTTGTTGGTATTTTCGTTGTTGTCACACCCGACGCAGAGACACTCGACATCGTCAGTATGCTTATAAATATGATACTACCGAGAAGGCTTTTTTTCATAGAGAGAATGAGAAAATATGTATACCTATATAATATACAGATATAATGCCGATGTCAAAGTTTTTTTGTCGGAAAAAAGGCAAATAGATTATACTGTGCGTTATGAAACTACTTCAATACCTCAAACACTCTATAGGACTCAGAAATCCGATACGTCTCTCCTATCACTATCTCCGATGACAGATAGCATATAGGTCTTCAGAGAACCCTGCGAAGGATATGTATATCATCGGTGTCACTGGAACAAAAGGTAAGACAACTACTTCCACCCTCATCGCTCAAGCCCTCGAAGAATCAGGGAGGAAAACCGCACTCCTCAGCACAGCACAGGTATGGATAGCTTGAGAAAAACGAGAGAACCAATCTAAAATGACCATGGATAACCCTTTTCGTATGTGGAAACTTCTCAGGGAAGCACAGAAAAAAGGTGTTACTCATCTTGTTTTGGAGACGAGTAGTCATGGTATCTACTATTTTCGAAACTTTGGAATCAAATATAATGCAGTTTTACTGACAAATATCTCTCAAGACCATCTTGATCTCCACGGATCTATGGATCATTATGCTCAGACAAAAGCAAGACTCTTCAAGAGAGAGCCTGGAAAAATATGTATCCTCCCAAAAGACTGTGACTACTTCCCTCTTTTCTATGCAGCTGCCAGTGCTGGGGGCGATACAAAAAACATTGTTACTTACAGTATGAAAAAACCAGATGATTACTCTCTCAAGCATCTGCAGGCAACTGAGTCTGGAATGGATATCGGCATTAAATGACCAGATGAAGAGACTCTGATTCAAACATTACTTCGAGGCGTTTTTAATGCTGAAAATATCCTCTGAGCCTATGCACTCCTGCGTTCTATTCAAATAGGTGTTCAGCCAATCACTCGTGCTTGGAGAGATTTCACGGGTGTTCCAGGTCGTCTCGAACTCGTACCAAATAAGCATGGAATCACAGTTCTTGTCGACTACGCTCACACGGAGGCGAGCCTGAAGAGCGTCATGGAAGCCCTCAAAGGTGAACAAAAAATCATTCTCGTCTTCGGAGCTACAGGCGATCGTGATACGACCAAGAGACCAAAGATGGGAGCTGTCGCTCATGAGCTCGCTCATACTATCGTGCTCACTGATGATGATACATATACAGAATCTTCCGAACGCATTATCGAGATGGTTAAAAAAGGTATCCCCCGAAGGATTGGTGAAACATACCAGATTATTCCTGATCGTCGAGAAGGTATCAAATGGGCTCTCAAGCATGCTAAAAAATGAGATATTGTCCTCATAGCGGGGAAGGGCTGTGAAACGGTACTTGTAACCAATGATGGACCAATCCCATGGAGTGACAGAAAAATCGCAGAAGAAATCCTTGGAACCCTTTAAAAATATATTATACATAATATATTTGACTTTATAAGTCGTTGCATAGAATGCAACGATACATTTTTTTATGCATTCTCCCCATTCTCTGCCAGAGAAATCGTCACCACGTTCACAAGCATTGAGCTTACGTGCACTTACCGCGGCTATCGCTCTCAGTGCCGTTTCTTGTGCATCAATTCAGACTCATCCTGTTTCAGCTCTTGCTGAGCCAATAACAACCGAGATGACAGAAGGTGACATTGATAATCCGGTTTTTATCGCTCTGGTCAGTATCGGTGCTGAGATACAAGCGTGAATTGATTGCAATCCCGAGAGTCGTTCTCTACAGCATATCTGGGAAACAGTTTCTACAAGACTGCACGAAATGAATCTCAATCACAGTGTTTCTGTTTCTCTTGTGTGACCTCAACTCACGGAGAGAGGCTATGCTTATGTGATTATTGATGTGGATGGACAGCAAGCCCAAGTATTTGCACGAGATAAGACAAAGGCAGATGAAATCTCAAAAGAAATGCAGGAGTTTTGTATTAGCTATATACGAGACAGAGTAGAGCTAGTTCTTGGTGGCACTCCTGCAACACAAGAAAAACTTGAGAATATTCTCAAAGACCAACATGAGATTCTCCAAAAACATAGAATGATCGCCATCATCCGTGAGGACAATAATAAATCTTGGACTATTTCGTTTGAAGGTGAGATATAAATAAATGACTTTTAAGTAAATAAAAATCCCCCACTTTCATGGGGGATTTATTTTCGAACGGGAATTATTCTGCAGGAGTTTCAGGCGTTTCTTCTGTTTTTGCTTTCTTCGTTGTCTTCTTTGCTTTCTTTTCATCTTCTCCATCGATATCGAGATCAGCTTCTTTTGAAGGATCTACTTTCGCAGCTTGACCACCAGCAATGGATGTTTCAGATCCAGCTGGAGCAGCTTCGAGAGCCTTGATAGAGAGACCAATACGTCGCTCATTTACATCGAGTGTAATGATTTTTGCACGGATTGTCTTACCAACTTGTACGATATCTTCTACATTCTTGACAGCAGTATGAGAGAGCTCTGAGAGATGAATCAAACCATTGATACCACCATTGAGTTCTACGAATACACCAAATTTTGAGATTTTCAAAACGGGAACTTCGATGATTTCATTGAGCTTGTAAATACTTGCGAGTTCAGCCCAAGGGTTTGCCTTGAGACGCTTGATAGAGAGAGAAATCTTCTCAGGATCAAGACCGATAATTTCGACATTCACTTTATCGCCAATCTTAGCATACTTGCCAGGATTTGCGACATGTCCCCAATCCATTTCAGAGACATGGACGAGTCCTTCGAGACCATCAAATGTCACGAAAATACCATATGAGAGAATACCAGATACGACTCATTCAACACGGTCACCGATTTTGAGATTTTTGAGAGCGCTTTCACGAGCACCATCATTTGTTGCTCTTTCTGAGAAGATGATTTTCTTGCCATCATCTTGTACATTGAGAACACGTACTTCGAGAGGTTTCCCGATAAGTGCTTTCAAGTGTCCGAGAATTCGCTCTGGATCTGCATTTTCCACACGTGGATAATGAATAGGTGAGAGCTGAGAAACTGGAATAAATCACTTCATACCATCGAGATCAATCAAAAGTCCTCCTTTGTTTGCTTCTGTAGGAATGACAGACATAGTGAGTCCTTTTTCTTTGTTTTCAAGAAGCTTACTCATCAGAGTAGTCTGACTTGCTTTACGAAGCGAGAGAATAAGAAGTCCAGATTCTGGATCTTGACCACGATACATCGCAGCGACTTCATCACCGACTTTGAGCGTACGGACATCCATCACAGAAGAGAGGAGATCAGCACCAGAGATGATACCAGTAAATTGATTTTTTACATCAACGAGGAAGAGCTTTCTTCCGATAAACACAAGCGTACATTTCACGATTTCACCCTTTTTGAGAGGAGTGACTTTTGGTTCTTGTTCCAAGAGTTTAATAAAATCTGACATAGCCAAAGGGGGTTAAAAAATAAAGAGAAGATATCGCAAGAAATTGCGAAAACTTCTTTGGCTCCTGTGGGAAAAAATAAAGTGAGTGACCTTGCCACAAGTATCAAGGAGACTCTGCTCACCAAAGACGATAGAGGAATTGGGGCGAATGACGGGGCTCGAACCCGCGACAACTAGATTCACAGTCTAGGGCTCTACCAGCTGAGCTACATCCGCCACACAAAATCGAACCGACTCCGGAAAACGAGGGTAGTATAATGGAAATATGAGAAATGCAAGCGAAAAATATCCATCAAATCGCTTTTAGCGAGAGGCTTTGTCATAGAGTTTTTTCCACCAACCATTTTCGAGGCTCCAACCATAAAATATATATCCACTTATCATGATTAGCAAGGTGAGAATCAAGGAAAATCCAAGAGACCAATTATAGAGCGTGTGCACACTCATCGCAGCGATACATCCTACTATCATACCGAGCCAGAGAGGACGAATCATAAAGAGGCACCAAAATCCAAAAAAGCCAGCAAAGAGATGCATAGGCAGAGAAAACAGTGTACGCCCAAGAAATTGAGACCAAGTAAATTCTGTAGTGAAGTAGACAATATTTTCGAGAAATCAGAAACCAATAGCGACAAATGGACTCATCACCGCAGGATACGAATATACGAGAGATTGAAACCACTTCCCTACTTCTTCATAAAATGGTGTTTGAAATGTCTCAGAGAAAAAACCAAATACCATTTCATTATAGGACCCCCCATACAGGACCCCGTATACTCCTATTGCGATTCCGAGCGGAATCAGTGAGAGATATTTCCAACGTTTCCAAAGAAATGGAAGTCAGCCAAGAAAAAAAATAATCGGAATTAAAACCCACTGAATCTGGGAAAGAAAAACACTCACAGTATTTTGATTGGCAGATACTGCTTTTATATACATATCGATTACGAGAATTGCTCACGCAATACAAATTCATCGCAATACCGCTCATCGCGCTCGTAGAAAAAAATCCTTCTGTGCACCTATATGCATAAAATACGTCAAAAGGTACATCCAAAGAAAGAGAGAAATCCCAACAGAGATGAAAACAAAAACTATGGGCATAAATTATTTTTTGTGCTGAGCTTTTTTCTCAAAAACAATATTATATTTTCAGACGGAGAACTTTTTTTCAAGCACGCGGTTTACCTTGTACCATCCAAGTATCACCCAAGAACCGAGAACAAGAAGAAAAAAACCAACCAGAAAGCCAAGGATAGCTGGATTAAAAAGAATAGCAACGCCTAATACTAAGCAGAAAGTTCAGAAGAGAATCATAGGAGTCTATTATATCCATTTTCTTGTCGTTACAAGAAAAATCCCTCATTTCTGAGGGATAGTTTTTTGAATACTTTTGAATTTATGAAAGCTCATCAGAAAGCTCACGATATTTAGAACAAATAATCGCTTTTTCACGAGTCTTTCGTTTTGTATCTTGTTTGAAATTGTATCGGTTTGCACGAAGCGTATTGATCATACGTGATCCGAAAAGAAGTTTCTTAAATCGTACAAGCATCTTGTCGCTTGATTCTCCTTCTTTCTTTGTAGCGTAAAAACGAGCCATAGTAATGGAAAAAATGTAATAGTAGGCGGATTATAGAAAAAACGAAGAAACTGTCAAAAGTTTTTGAGAGAATAAATATTATCGCAACTCTATAATGCTTGGCACACTGAGCTGAATCCGTGTCTTGAGACGCTCCAAGAAATCTCCCTCATCACTGGGAATCTCGATACGGATAGCGATTTCAAATGTTTTGTTTTCGATCGATTTCGTATGCATATCGACGATATTGACTCACGCCTGATAGAGCGATTTCGTGATGTCTGCCAAAAATCCTGGGCGATCTCGAATAACAATAATCAGAGAAACAACAATACCTATCTCGTGGGCCGACCAATAAGCAGGTAAAAGTCGTGCAGGATTGACCCTTTTCAGTGAATTACAATCACTCGCATGCACCATACATTTTCACCCACTTCGCATCACGGCAACCACTTCTGCAGGAAAGTGCGGCGCACAGCATTGTGCTAGAAGATGAGGCATTTTTCGTTCCCCTCCAATAATGAGGGTATACGGAATATTCGATGAGACTTTTTGAGGAAGAAATGTGGTTTTGTGTGGCTTTGTGTGAGGAAGAAACGAAGAAGGTTTACGAATTCATTGCCCCACTTGATACAAGAGCTCTTCAAGTTTTTTACCATCAAGCGTAAAATCAACATATTTTCGGAGGTCCCTACATTCTTGATCAAGAGTAATTCCTTTTTCAGCAAAAACAGATAAAAGATTCTCCTTCCCTTTTTTTACCGCTCGTTCCCTATCGCCAGAGAGTCGTTTAATTTCTACACCTATCTCTGTGCGAGCCTTGGAAGAAACAACGAAATCAAGCCACTGTGCTGATGGGTGAGCACTGGTCTGCGTCACTATTTCCACCATGTCGCCATTACGAAGCTGGGCATCAAGCGTCACAATCCGCCCATTGATTCGGGCACCAACTGTATGATATCATATATCAGAATGTACGGAATATGCGAAATCTACTGATGTTGCCCCTTGAGGGAGTTCACGAATATCTCCCTGTGGAGTGAGAATAAAAATAGTGGGATGAATTTTTTCTCACAGAACGAGTGATCATGTCTCAAGAAGTCCATCTGCCAAGGTGGAGAGGACTTCTTGGAGGGCTTGCTTCGTCGTAGTGTTATCACCAAATTGTTTGTAGAGAACATGAGCTGCCACTCAATGCTCTGCATGGTAGTCCATTTCCTCGGTACGAATCTGTATTTCTACTGGTTGGTTTTTTTTACCAGCTACACCGAGAACGGTCGTATGGAGACTCTTATACCCATTCAATTTTGGAACAGCAATAAAATCCTTGAATCTCCCAGGAACAGGAGCGAATGCTCCATGAATACTACCAAGTATAGCATAACAATCTGTCACGTTTTTTGCTATGATACGAATGGCAAAAATATCATACATATCAAAAATAGTATCCGAAGATCTCTCCTGCATCTTGCGATAAATGGAGTATGGCTTTTTGATACGGTAACTGATCTTCTCGTGATATTCTGTTGGGAGAAGAGTTTTGAGCTTTTGAATAGATTGTGTGAGAAATTCTTCTTGTTCGAGCGTGTAGTGAGCGAGCTCCCCTGTGATCTGCAAATACGCATCGAGATCCAATGTGCGAAATGAGAGCGTTTCGAGTATATCCTTGAAAGCATAGAGACCGAGACGAGCCGCTATAGGAGCATAGATAAAGAGTGATTCTTCTGCGATATGTTTCGCTTTTTCAATATCGTTATGGTGCTGAATAGTTCGGAGGTTATGAATACGCTCTGCTATCTTGACCAGGAGCGTACGGATATCATCGGCTACGACGAGAAGCATTTTTTGCATTCGAGCAATCTTGGCAGATTCTCCTCGATATCGAACACGTCGAATAGTATCAAGATGCTCAATAATAGAACGAACTTCTAGTCAAAACAACGCCCCTATTTCCTCATACGATCCGTGACCATGAGAAACAACATCGTGAAGCAAAGTAGCAATAATCGTGGTACTATCTGGCTGCAATATCATCAATTCTTGTGCTGCGGAAACTGGATGAACTATGTAATTATCGCCTGATTTTCTGAGGATCCCCTTGTGAGCACTTTCAGCATACTCGTAGGCCGCTTGAATTCTTGAAATTTCTGATGCATCTCCATAGACTGCATAATCTTGCATAATATCATGCAATATATCCTCTAGAGGAGTATGAATATCTCTCGAATGTACCATACAAGATATTATAAGAGATTGAGAATAAAATCAAAGATGAAAACACATTTTATTTCTGCTCTATAATTTGCATTTACAAAAAATATAGCGTATGATACGATCATGACTGAGCCCGTGTCTTCATGACAAGCAAATTCCTGATATGTGTCTCCTATACAAAGTGAATGAGACACTATATTACAAACAGTTTTTGATTCGATTTCTGTTGCTCAAATCTATGCTGCCTGCGATGCAGCTCAAAAGGCTCCTGTTTTTACCTCTCAATATAGCTTTGATAAAAAATGGTTTTCAATTCAATATTGTGAAAACTGATTCCCCATCAATACAAACAATATCACAGTACCTCCGAATCAGACTGGAAAATTTCATGCACAATTTCAAAAAAAGAATGGAGAAAGAGGCATAGCAGTATGAAACACAATCTGAGAAATCTTGAGCCTCATTTCAACATTTTCAAAAAAAGAAGAAGCAAAAAAAGAAAATGCCGACACTATCGATATGTGAGATTATTTTGATGCTGTGAGTTTCATCGAATTATGCGACAATGTGAGTCATTCTCTACAAAGGTGTGGCACATACACTCTCAATCAGAACACTTACAACATCCATGAGCGTGCAATCACAACATGAGAATCTCCCACATATTATGCACCACCACAATATACTGTAGAGTATCCAGGAAGATTTTCAAAAGAAACTACGAGCGACACTCTACATATGAGCGATGAATTGCCGAAAGAAAATCCAACAGTACAAAATCTGATAACATGGTTGACTGATGAGCATGGGGCAGATCTCAAGCAAAAAAAAGTATGAGAAGAAAAATGACCGACATTTTTTAGCGAGCAATGATTTGTAGAGCTGTGTGAATATATTCGTGAACATTCTCCTGATAGAAAAGGTAAATATGAATTTAATGGCACAAAATATCCTCTCTGAATCAAGCTAAAATGATTATTTTTTGGGTATGTCTACTCTGCTGAAGTACCAAAAGAAAATAATACGACCATCACTATCTCTGCTCGATCTCCCAAAGAACTGTACAAAAAAATATTTGGCTCTCTTGTGCAGGGCAAATAACACATAAATACATAAGTCAAGATATATTATGCCACGGCCCCCTGATGATAATCCTGAGATATTTGCATTTGATGAAAAAATGTGGCAAAGTGAGAAGGAATAAAAAACTATGGCTACCCACCATCCATCAACCACGTCTGCAATAACAGATATAATACAAGCACATTGAGTAAATTCTCGTGTAGCAATTCTAAAATATGTTTCTGATAAGGTTCATGGAATAATAACGATTAATCCTATAAGTATCGATTCCTCTCATGATACATTTGAAAGTAACGTAAATGATGAGAAAGATCTCTCTAAAACACCTACTCACCCAGCCAATGTAACAAGACTTCAATCCGAACTCACAACAATTAAATCAAAAGTAACTCCACCCCTTTTTAAACTAGAAAGAAATACATTAGAAGATGAACTAAAAGATATCTATACTGACACGACGAAAAGTATTATCATAGCGTCTGATCCGATGCTCATTCTACAGCTTATCAATCTACAAAAGGATATAGAAAGTGCATCTCCAAACCTATGAACAATATGAACCAAGGTATTATGAGATATAATCCAAGGGGATAATGTGATGGACATAGAAATCACTAATCCTTTTGGTCAGGAATGCAGAGTCAAGGATGAGTCTGGGAGAGAATATACGTTACCTAGAGGCACAAAGAATATTCAAGTACCTATTTCTTGAACTTCTAGGATAGGGAATATTGTGGGCTCTACTTTACAGTTTTTTGACCCCAATGACCGTACCAATACAATACTCAAACAAATATCATCTCAAGTACAAGAGGAGCTTCTGAAACTAAAAACTCCAGACATATCTCATCCAACTAAGGTAAAAATGTGAGGCGATTGTCAATTAACATTTAATAATCCTGTTACTTGATCTCGAGTGATTATAAAAAACTCTACAGGTACTGCTATTCAGAGTTTTGATGGAAGTGCAAGTAGAAATTTTGAGATAGATACGCGCCATTTGAATACTCTCTGAAGTAATAGTTTTCAAGCTATCATGACAGATCCAAAATGACGGGTTACTACGTCTGCACCATTTGATTTCAATATTTGAGTAGAGATAAACGATGATATTCTGCAAATAGAGAGTTCTCTCGAAATCGAAAATGGGCAACCTATCAATATTCCTGTTCGATGAAGTACTAGAGGTGCTCAGATATCAATCATGAATGGAGCAAACGATATAGCAGACCGAGCTCTTTTGTCTGGTGTAAAAAATGAAACCGTTCCCCTCAAAACTTCATGAGCTTGAATAATAGATTCCAAAAAACCTGGTGATTACAAAATTAAAGTAATAATATCAGATCCGCACACTTCTAAAACTCATGAACAAGAAGTTATCGTAAAAATCAAAGAAGCACCCCTTAAATTATCAAGCTCTCCCCAATTTTCTTCAAACCCAACAATCACCAAAGGAGAATCCTCTGTACAGGTCGGACTTAAGTGACCTGTCGAAAAATGAGCCGAGCTCATTCTTAATGGAGGATGATTATCGGACTTTAGATATAGTGTTACTTCAAGAATATCAAAAGGATCAGAGGATCTCATTGATTTAGATGGCATAAACACAACTAATTCCGGTCCTCAAACAATCCGTGCATATTTCAGAGATCCAAATACAGATAAAAAAAGCGGGAATGGAGGATTTACAATACAAATAAAAGAATCATTAGAACATAAAGATGAGCCCGACTTTAGTATCACTGAATATACTCCAGGTGGAGAGCTGCCAGAAGTAGAAATTCGCAATGTACCAAAAAACTGAACTTTTGAGATTGATTACCCTAGATCAACTGGAAGTACAAGCATAGTAAGAAGGAATACTGGTTCGAGCATAAAACAAAAATTACAAGATTTTGATGAGTCTGGTACGGGTGTTGATATTACAGTAAATTTCAAAGACTCTGCTTGAAATGTAGTCTCCAGCGCTACCAAAAGAATAAAAAGAAATATAGCTCCTCCTCTTGAGAAACCAGAAGGCATGCCAGAAAGTGTAGAAATCACAAAAGATGCTCGACGAATTACTCTATGAAAAATGAAACCAGGGCAAAATATGCCTGCTGTACTTTCTATTTCATGAGACTGAAAAACAATCAGTGTCACACCTATTAAAACAACTGACGGTACCTATTATTTTGATCTTCCTAAAAAATATAGTGATGGCAGTAATGTAAAAAGCATAAAACATACTCTCAACTTCGATGTAACTGGGGGTGGGCATGCGCCATTATGATGCAGTATGGATATCAATGTACGAATTCCTCCAACAAAATTAGAAGTTATCGATACTCATCATCTTGAACATGCGATGAGTGAGACTCTAGAAAAAGGGACTTCAAGTGATTACCACATTAAATGAATTACTTCTGCGCTTACTATTGAACGTTCTAGTATTTTAGGAATGAGGAAAAGTCTAAAAGTACAAATACCAGATACATATGGACATGTGACTCCTCCCGATGTCTTAAAATGAAACAATCCGAAAGAACTCCTCACAAAAATCCAAGAACGTCTCAAAGGCATCAATGATCACAATCTTTATGATTATAATGTAGCAAATGGTATCGTGACAGAGCATGCTCATGCTGAACACAAAAAAGATTGAGAATCT
>JAYSSG010000066.1:0-15378 GCA_043720655.1 Candidatus Altimarinota bacterium | reverse complement strand
CCTATTTATGCTTCTTCTCCTACAAACTGGCATGAGAATATTATTAAGTGTATGTCAGCTCTTAAGGGAAAGTATATTGGGAATTATAGTTCTTTTAGAATTGTAAAAGAAAAATAAAGCTACCCCCCATTTGATTCAGTGTTCACAATATATTTCTGGTGCAATTTTTTTACAGTTAACCATCTCGCTACTTATGATTTTCCGGATTTTTCTTCATTTTTTTCTTTTACGAGAGGGAATAGTACGACATCTCTCAAATTTGGCTGTCCGGTAAGTAAGGCAATAATTCTATCAATACCCATGCCAAAACCACTTTGCGGAGGCATACCGTGCTCCATAGCAGTCACGAAATCGTTATCAGGCATAGCTACTTCATCGTCACCAGCTTGTTTTGCTTCAGATTGATTTTGGAAACGAGCCTCTTGGTCAATAGGATCAACAAGCTCAGAATAAGCATTCGTCACCTCCCAACCATTGATACAGAGCTGAAATCTATCAACAATCGCAGAGTTTTCATCGTTGATACGAGCCAATGGCGAAAGTATCAATGGTTGATGTGTAACAAATGTCGGATTGATGAGTTTTGGGCGTGCCACCTTTTTGTAGAGCTTATCAATAAGAGTACCGTGGGAATGCTTCAAAAAACCATCAATTTGAATCCCATTTTCTGTAATAGCAACACGAAGTTTCTCAAGTGTATCGTCTTTATAAATATCAATATTTGAATACTCAAAAATCAAATCTCGAATAGATCGTTTTGGCCACGGGCCAGAAAAATCTACTGTATTTGTCTCTCATTTTGAATTGAGTATTTCAACCTCTTTTTTTCCCTCCATGAGCTCATCAAGAATATAATTAAACATTCGTTCAGTAAAGTCCATATTGTCGATATAATTCCAATAGACTGCATAATGCTCGACAGAGGTAAATTCTGGTAAATGTGACGGATCGAGACCTTCATTACGAAATGACTTCCCTATTTCAAATACTTTCTCCATACCTCAGACGGTGCATTTCTTGAGAGAAGTCTCGGGCGCAATACGGAGATAGAGATCGGCGTCAGTCGAATCAATATGTGTCATAAATGGATTTGCCAGCGCACCAGATGCAGTATTTCCGAGAGTAGGGGTTTCTACCTCTATGAAGCCTTCTTTGTAATAGAATTCTCTCAGTTTTTGGACAAATCGGGATCGGAATACCATTCTATCATAAGAGCTCCTCTCTGTGATCATATCTAAGTACCTCTTCCGATAAATGGTCTCTTCGTCAGCAAGTCCATGGAACTTCTCGGGTAAAGGAAGGAGTGATTTTGCAAGGAGCTGAAATGATTTCACAAAAATAGTGAGTTCACCTTTATGGGTAATAAAAAGCTCTCACTGAATACCTATTATATCTCCCCTATCAATATATTTTTCAAAGACTTTAAAGGCAGATACTTTTTCTTCACCAAGCTCTGAAATTATTTTTTCTCCATCGATATATTCGCAAAACTCTTTAGAAAGTGCAAACTGAATATCTCCAGAAAAGTCCTGTATTTTTCAAAAAATCAATTTCCCAAAACTACGCACCAGCATAATGCGTCCAGCTGTTTGAATCTCATTTTGTGGTCATAGAATAATTTCTTCAATTGTTCGCAAAGAAGGGCTCTTCCCCCCTATTCATCGGACGTCAATAATATCTTGCTCTTTGGTAAATTTATCAGGATACGGATTGACTCACAACGCACGCAGGGAGTGAAGTTTTTGGATACGAACCGATCGCTCATCATGATTATCGAGAGACATAGAGGGAAATTATATGGGATAGTATAGTAAAAATCCCGTAACAATCAATGAAATTACTTCTCAAGTTCTCTCCATTTTTTCATCACTTTCGCCACGTCTGAGTCTGTGTGATCTCACCGGCTACGAATAATAAGATGCGATTCTTTTAGGACTTCTGGTATTACTCTCGATTCAGAATCTTGAAGTTTTTTTTGAACGTCTTCCATTGAAAATCCAGAACGAGATAATAATCGCTTTTTAAGCCTTAATAGCATAGACTGAATGGTTTTCCCTGGCGGTAATACACCCACAATCATATATCGAAGATCTGTGGTATCTAATATTTTTTGCAGTTTTTTTAATCGAGAAATACCTTCAAAGAGAATAATTTTATTTTTTACAAGCGCCTTCATCAGATCTCAGCAAGCATAGGCATATTGATATATGCCCGCTACTCATCCGAGTATAATTTTTTCTTTTAAGAAATTATCTGAAGAAACATATCTACGAGCTCTATCGTTTTTTCTGTTAGGCCTTGTGGTGACTTGCATTACTTCGCAGAATGTATTTGGAAATTTTTTTAAGAGTCACCGTATAAGTGTACTCTTCCCTCCCCCATTTGGTCCAGCAATAGCAAGTATTTCTATTTTATCTCCACCTTTTTTCATGTGAGCGTCCACTTGTTTTATAAATTCCTTTTGGTTATGGGTGAGAGAAACCATAATAGCCATTTATAGACAATATAATTGTATTATTTTTTGCAATAAATCAAATTTGACAAAAAGACTCACATTTCTGTGAGTCTTTTTTGTTTTAATTGGCTCCTCGTACTGGAAGAAGTAAAGACAGCTGTGATGGAAAGTCAAGACATGGTGTGGGTGCCGAAGTTGTAGAGGATTTATTAAAACAACGATATTGATCTGCAATACTGTATTAGCGTATGCTATTTCTTTTGAAGAAATCCTTAAAACTAATAGCCATGAAGAGAACCGTAGCAATGACTGAAAAATACAAGATAGCATGAATTCAATTTATTGAAAAAATGATCATTGAAATAGTCATAAGTAAAAACATTCATCTTTCAAAAAATCAGACTAATGAGAGGACTGTTGATCCCGTTTTATCATTTACTTTTGATAAAATTTCATTTTCAATAGGTATATTCATAGGTCGAATAATTTGTGTCATATAAAGGAAGAGGAGAGTGAAGAATCAACCAAAAATAATTTGCACATATGAAACTGTGATAAAAATAATTCCAATACCTATAAGGAAAAGTGGGTGCAGTATCCATTTTTTATGAGGCAAAATACGTGTAAAAAACATTGAAGCAAGGAGAAAGACTGATAGAAGTATACCGAGATACTTTGGGTCAAGGGAAAGTGTTTTAATATATTCTGTCTGGAAAGAAATATATACTGAAGCTTCTATCGATAAGAATGTAAAAACAAAGATAACGGGTAAAAAAATCTCCCTTTTTGTAATAATTCAAAAACTATTTTTTAATACTGTGAAAATTTTTACTTCTTTGAGTATATGAACTGGATTGCCCCGTATGCTTATAAGCAAAATAATGGCGAATATAAAGAAACTACCTTGAAGGAAAAATACTGCAGAATAACCGAAATAAAGAAGAAATCATCCAATTATAGTTGAAACTATCGATGTGGTAAAGCCTATAATTTTATATGTACTTCTGACCTGCAAATATGTATGATTATGGGTTTTGCATAACTCATGAATAAAGGTAGCTAGACTTCACGATAAAAATGCAACTGAAATTGCAGATATTATTTGTAAAACTATAAAACCACTAAAAGAATCAATAAATGGGATCAAAAAATGAAAAATAATACAGCATAAAAATCACAGTATAATACTTCGTTTTTCTCAAAATCTCGAAGCAATGAGTCATGTAGGTATTTCTGCTAAGAGGATACTTATTTGATAGACTGCTATAAGTACGAACACTTGCTGTTCACTTATATGGCGCAAGAAGTAGAGCGGTACAAGTAGGGCACTTGTGATACTGAGTTCTGTGAGAAATCACAATAAATAGAGTTTTTTTATCATATTTTTTAGGTGTTATCGGGAATAATTTCAGAGATTATAGAGAGTATATTAAAAATAAACTTTACAATTGAATATTTAATATTATTATAAATACATAATTGACAAATGTATGTATCATTTTCAAGGTAAAACAGCATTGGTAACATGAGCATCTTCATGACTATGAGCATCTCTTTGTCAGCAACTCGCTCAAAGATGAGCAAATGTTTTTGCTGTGGCAAGAAGTATGCAATCCTGACTTCACAAAAACATTATACCCATTGTTGCTGATATTACAAAAACTGAAGAAGTAAGAGGTATATACGCCCAGATTGGACCTATTGATTTTCTGATAAACAATGCGGGCATATGACACACATGAAATGTGGCTGATTTAACGGATGAAGACATCTCTACTGTAATTTCAACAAATCTTGTTGGCATGATTCAGATAACCAGAGGAGCTGTTCAAAGAATGCTCAAACAAGATACTTGAGGCAATATAGCATTTATATCGTCTTTGGCAGGCAAAATGGGTTTTCCCGGATTATCTGTTTACTCCGCAACCAAATTTTGAATGGAAGGCTTTGTTGAGTCTCTCAATAGGGAAAATGAAGAAAATGATAAGATCAGGACAACCGTAGTACATCCAGGAATGATCAGAACGAATTTTTTTGAAAATGCTGGTATGCCTGAAGTGGCAGAAAAATTCAGTGCAAAATTGCAAGAACCAACTTATGTTGCTGGGAAAGTGTTAGAAGGCATCTTGGCTAACAAGAGACAGCTTACTGTATGAAAAGATTGGAGAATCATACCGTTACTCCGATTTCTTCCTAAAAAGCTCGTTTTTAAACTCCTTCCTTACCTTACTTAATAATCAATAAAATATGTTTCCTCACGACAAACCACCATATGATCCAGTTAATTATAATCTAACACAGCAGGATTTGGAAGAGCCTGATTTCCAAAAATGGCTGGATACACTGACAGATGTCCCAGAATCACCATCTCTACAACCTATTGATATCAATGAGGCGGGTATCACAAACCAGCAAGCATACATTAAAGTCTCTGATATAAACAATTGATGACTTATTAAACCCGTCTTATGCGATATAGAAATAGGTGTTTTATTACAAGGACATCGCGGTATTCACATGTCCCGTTGCGAAGAAGCACTATTTGAAGTGCAAGATAAGACTTTTACATCTGTTGATGAGTTTGCATTGGAACTGGCAAAATTAGTGAGGGGGAAACAAAAGAGCCGATGATGTGTCGTGAGGGTAAAGTGAGTCTATCTTCATAGCCATATAACGCGTAAATCAAATCGAGAGTCGCACGATAAGATATATTTGCTTAGTGAGGTAAATTTAGATGCAAATGATGTAAAGGTTAAAACTGGTCTTACAGCACACAATATCACCGCTTGCCCCTGCACAAGAACTTATACAAAATTTTCTGTCATTCCTGCTCTCAGGGAAAAATGATTTTCATTGAATCAGATCAAGGATATTTTGGATACAACACTCACAGGAACCCATACACAAAGAGGTGTCACGACCGTTATTGTTGATAAATCATGAGATGTAGAATCAGGCAGTATTTACAGGGTACTGGATAGATCTACTCATCTGGTTTATGAACTCCTCAAGAGACCCGACGAACATGATTTAGTAGTACGAGCTCTGAAAAAACCTCAATTCACAGAAGATGTAGTGAGAGATGTCACAATAAACATGGTGTCAGATCATCCAAATTTGCCAGACAGTACAACTTTAATTGTAGAATCAGTACTCCATGATAGTATTCATATCCATGATGTACGGACAAAAGTTTCAACAAATTTTGAGCAAGTAAGGAAAGTTCTTAGAAAATAAGTTTATTATTTATGTCTTGAGATTCTCAAACTACAGCGAGTTTTTATGACTATACTCAAATTGCTAGTCTTTGATCTCGTTTGAGTGTTTGAAAATTGACAAGAGAAAATAGCGACTTAGTACAGGACGAGATTTATAAAAGAACTTGGGCACTTTCTGCAAATTCTGGGCGGCCGCTGATAGTATATACTTGAGAGGAAACTATAAGAGCTTCCCTGCTCTTTTTAGAGAAAATTAGGAACATTATCGACGCTGGATTGAAATTTGGGAGAGTGGGTAAAATAGTTATGAGGGATGTAGAAAAATTACTTCAAAAAACTGAGTATGAACTAAAATCATTTCCACCTAAATGTTCCAGCATACACCAAGTGGGCAATGTGTTTTGAATAGAAATACCTTGGAACGATCTAGAGTCGATATGAAATGAAGAAATGGATAGGTATGGTGCGTATTGAAAACCTTGAGAGCTTAAAGGAATTACAGATATGGTTATTGATCTGTCTGAATTAGATCTATTAACTCAAGTATTTGCTAAATTTGCAAATAATCCTGACATACCAAGCTCATACTTAGAATCTGACAAAAATAAACACTATTTATTCTGGATTCACGATGGTATCCAATCCACATGTGCAATTCCCATCGATTATAGCATGTGAGAGTATCTGAGATTTAATTCTCCTCATAATGATCTACACCTTGCCCATTTGAGAGGTATTAATGACTGAGTACTGAGCTATACTGATAAAATGACAGAAAGAGCTTATTTTGAGGCAGTTGCTGTGTTGTCCGAAAAGGAATTTTTAGAAAAATTTGAGCAAAATAATTCTCTTGTAACAGAAATTTATGAAGCATTTTCTACTGAGAGAAAACAATGTGTTTGATTAGAAAAATTTAGACTTTGGTCCATACAAATGAGAGGTTACGAATTAAGATTGAGAGCAGTGAGACTCTTGGCTGATTTTTGTATTTTACAGCGACACATGAATTTCGCAGATACTGTAGCAAAAATATCATCTAAATTTTCACTTTCAGAAGGAGATGTGGAGGGGGAAGTGAGAAAATATATTGAATTTCCAGGACTTGGAGCAGTGTATACATATGGTTCTAGAGTTTTGGAAAAAAATATTAGGCGTGCCAGCGAAGCCATTATTACAAATGGAAAAGTAAATAGAACATGGTCGGACTTTGTAAATAACCAATAGCACTATGAATAAATCAACAATATGGGATAAAGATGTCATAGAAAAACTCAGTGATTCAGACTACAGAATAACATTTCCAGATCCCGCGTCTATTTTAGGACTGGAAAAGGATTTTATAGAATTCTGAGATTGAAAAGAAAAAGATACGCTATTGTTTTGTCAATGAATGTCTGAATTGATCGAAAAAAATCTACCATCATTATGTGTCTTGTGAAAACTCATCAAACAGAGGATCAATTCTGGTTTACGATTTGTTATTGTAGACGGGATAGGTTTTGAAGAGATGGAAGAGGATGCTCGAACAAACTTTATTTTATGATTTTGCTATCTTGTAGGATTACCCTCGCCCACTGATAAGATCAGAAAACAGATAGCATGGGATGTGAGAGCACGAATGACTAGCCATAGCAACACCACTTTTTCTGAACATGATGGTGAAGCTGAATACCATACAGATTCTCAATTTTATCCTGATCCTGAGAAATACTTTAGTTTATGGACCATCCAACATGCTCGTGATGGTGGTGGAGTATCTGGATTGATTGATGGAAGAAAACTAATTCAGTTTCTTGAAAACAAATCACCGGAAGCACTCAGTACGCTGAGAAATGAATTATTTCCTTTTCGTGTTCCCTCAGTATTTACAAAAGATGGGCATGATAGCTGTGTGGAGGTTTTACAGGCGCCGATCTTATGAGAAATTCCCATGATTCGATATCGCAAAGATACTCTGCAAAAATGAATACTGGCAACTTCTCAGTTGAGTCCATCTCAAGAATGCGCACTGAAAGTGCTAGAAAGTGCTATACATAACAATAATTTTAGTTTGAGTTTTTTTCTGAAAAAATGAGATGTTATCTTTGCAAATAATCATGAATTACTCCATAGTAGATCATCTTTTACAGACCATTGAAGACACCTAGTGAGAGTGAGAATGAACTAATCATAGTTTTATACCCAGGGTCGACTCACTATATCTTATTTTTATCTTTGTATCTCAAAACCTTCTAAATATCATATAGGCTTGATACCGAGCTTGAGAAAATCATCATAGGAAATTTTTGTAAAATCGACTCATTCGATCAAAAAACATCGAACCATCTGAAGAAAAAAACCGTGTGTAACAATAATAATATCTCTTTCAGAAGTATTTTCTAATTCTGAAAGTAATAATCATATCCTTTCCATAACTGATTCAGGTGTCTCAATTCATTTTCTCCTTTCAAAAAAAGATTTCCATAGTGCTATTCTGACACTCGGAAGTCATCCTCACAATATGTACTCTTCCTCAGTCATGAGTTCAGCAAGATCAAAGTATATTTCGTCTAAACATCATAACAGTTTGAGTTTTGTTCCTCAAATAAGCAACGCACTTTGATGAGTTCTGATTTGAGGTGAAACATAAGCGATATCAATTACTAAACTTTGCGTCCTATCAATTATGTTCTCGCTCTTTTTGATATCAATTTCGGGCGATATGCATTTTGTGCCTAAATCTGTAAGTTCGGGAAAAGTAAGTTTACCGTAATCAGAATATTCTCCAGATAAAATACCATGACGATAAAAATTTATTGAGCTCATAAAAGTATATTTTCAAATATACTCATTTCTGATTCATTGTTAGGTAGTCTTAGCCGAAAGAACTCATTCGCAGATTCATACGTGTTATCAAAATTAATTCAATCGATCACCTTAATATCATTAAACAAATCATTTTTCTGTTTTGTGATAAATAATAAAGGAGTTTCTATATTTGTTGGTGTTATTGTTATATTCTTATCTCAGAACAGTTTTATAATTTTTTGTTTTTTGTGAGTTGATGTGTTTCGTATATCAGAAGCTAGATTTTGGTCATTAATGAGCTGATTTCATATGTATAGACTCAATACACTAGGCTCAAATGGGACATCAATCCTTGAATAATATTCACTGAGATTTTTACTCATTACAGCATATCCAATTCGCAAGCCCGATAGCCCAAAGAACTTAGACATAGACCTAACTACTATTATGTTTGGATACCTAGAGGTAAATTGAATTGCAGAATATTCGTCGGCGAGATAATCTCCAAAGGCCTCATCTATAATGACAGCTGCATCATTATTCATAGCTATTTCTATAATGGACTCAATTTCATCTGGCATGCAAAAGTGTCCAGTAGGATTATTTGGATTATCAATGTATAGAGCTCGTCTTCAGTGGAATTTTTGCAAAGCATTTTCTATAAGTTCACGGGAAAGTCACATTTTCTGTCGTGAGAAATTTGAAGATATATATTTACCTCATGTAAATTCAAAATCACTAGGAATTTCATTGAACTGAGGTCAGTAGCCTATCAAAAAATCTAAGTCCAAAAATTTATGTAGTATACGTTCAATAATATTGAAGCTTCAGTGTCATAAAAAAACTTGTTCGGGATTTACCTGATGACCATATCTTGCACAAATATTTTGATTAAATAAATCGTATAAATAAAATTCTGGATATCAGTATCATCAATCAAAATCTTCAAGCATTCTACGAATAACTATTGAGGGAATATTTTCTAGATTCGTTTCCGCAAGATTCAGTAAATAGTTTTCCTGAAATCAATTCTTAGTTAAATAAGTTTTACGATCTTGTCTCAAGATAGATTCCATGATGAGAGATTTCATAATTATTTTCTTATAAATTCAAGATATTTTTCCAGCGAAAGACGTGTATCGGTAAGTATTGTATTTATATCTGATCTTACTAATGGATCAAAAGATTCTATACTAGCATCTTGAAATGCATCATGATTATCAAGTTGAATATCTCCTTTTCGAGCTGGATAATAGCTTGGCACTCTCATTTTATCACAAACAACAAATACAGTAGGATTAAAATCTAATTCTTTATTAGCCCCTAACTGTCTCATGGTACGATTAAATGTTCGTTCCGCAGATCATCAAAAATTAATATTGATTCATTTTTTCTTACTTCTGATATGTCAGTTTAAGCTTTTTCAAATATCCAAAAATCAATTATAGATAGGATGTGCTGAGGCATAGTATACAGCATTGGATTCTCCATTTTCACCACCATGTTTTTTCCCCATACTTAAAAGTGAATTAAGTTGTCAGCTCACGGTAGCAGCTTCTCTAAATTCAGGCATAATTGCAGTAATATCGTCTTTAACATCATCATACCAATCATCTACTGTAAATTCAAAACAAGATAGTAAGTTCGGATGAAATTGTTGAATATATTTTTTTAGTAATTGAAAAGTAAGAGTCGTAGCTGTTTGACTCTTTTCAGGATGGTATCAGTTTACTGATTGAGTTATATTCTGAGCCTTGAAAACAGTAACTTTTGGTGCACCACTTAATCAATATTTTTTCTGCATTTGTAAAATTTCGTCCAAAAATAAAATTGCAGGCATTATTACTATGGGGATTCGGACACTAGGGGCAAAATCAGTACCCCCCATACCTATACAGATTTCTAGCTCTGAAAAATCCTTTTTTCATAGAAAGACTGCTATAAAAAAATTACATAATTCTTGCAGACTCACTATATCTAGCTGAGGTCATAGTCATTCAATAGAGGAAAATATTTGTTCAAGAAACTTTGGAAATTTTGTATTCAGACTTTCTAGCTCAACCAAACTTACTCATTCGTGTTCATTTAGGGAAAATAAATTTCTATAAATTTGAGCTTTTTTCTGTGGTTCGACGAAAACTTCATCGAAAACTTCATTTATTTTTGGAAAAACTGTTTCAGTGATTCTTCCTATGAGTTTTTTTGAAACAGGTCATGAGTATCAATATGGTGTGTTCATAAATTAAAAATTGAGATTACCTTCTCGTTTTCAATATTGCAAAATTCTTGATCAACGACTCACGGTACCAATAGATACTCAAAGATCTTTAGCTATCTCTCTTTGGGTCAAACCATTTTTTAAGTATTGAAGTATCATAATCCTTTCATAAATATTTTCTATCTCTTCAGGGGTTAAAATATCTTCTAATGTATTTTCGAAGTCTTCTTCAAAATTTTTAATAAAGAATTCAGAGAGTTTTTGAAGTTGTTTTTTCATATTTTGTTCTATTGTACTGATACAGTATAATACTGTAAGCAATTTTTGCAAATGTTTTTATAAAAGTTCTACTAATTGGGCTTTTATCTTTTGTTCAAGATTGCCAATTAATATCTGATTTCTAGTGGTTCATCTATGCATAACTAATTTTTCTATAGAATCACCTGTTTTTTGTCACACTAGCACACTAAAGACATCTTCTCGGAATACATCAGTTGTATATTTATGTCATTGTGCCGTATGAATTGTCACTCAAGTTTTCTCTGATTCAAAAAGAGATAGTTCTATTTGTCTAGAGCCTAGATTATTCATAATAATATATTGTCAAATATTTCTTATAATAGACTAACTTTACCAATAATGACAGTTGTATGACCTAAATATATTGAACTATGATATTATATAGCAACTTAGTGATAGTATAAAAATTAAAAAAATCTCTCTTAGTAAGAACTAAAAGAGACTTCAAATGTTAATTGGCTCGCTGACTACTTTTTCTCTAAACACAACCGAGACAGGGCTCAGCGGATGCACTATCTCCTGGAATTTCTCCAAAAAGGGACTGTATGAGGGATTCGGGTCCAGCTCCGAGAGTGAGTCGTACTCTAGGAAATCGACCAATGGGATTGAATACCTAAAGAGGAATACAAACAAGTAGGGATAAACTCTGGCTTCGATATTGTAAAAAAAGAAAAATAAGTACACTGGCAACAATAAGGAAAAACCTCATACCTATGCCTCAAACAGAAGCACAAACCCGTAAAGACATCATCGACCAGCGACTCAAAAAAGCTGGCTGGGATGTGAACGATCCAGCACAAGTCACGGCTGAGTTGGATATATGGGTTGGTTTACCCGAAGGTATCGAGGAAGCAATGCACGATCTCCAAGGTCACCAATTCGCAGACTATGTCCTCCTCGGTCAAGACGGATACCCACTTGCCGTCGTGGAGGCTAAGAAAAGCTCCAAAGACTCTCGTATCGGTCAAGAGCAAGCCCGACAATATGCTGAAAATATAGCCAAGAATGCTGGTCGTGAAGTGCCTTTTGTCTTCTATACCAATGGTCACGATATATACTCCTGGGATACAGAGAAATACCCTCCCCGAAAAGTATACGGATTTCCAACGAGACATGACCTCGAGAGACTTCGATTTTCGAGACAATCAGAGAAGCCTCTCTCGCAAGAGCTCATTAATACTGACATTGCATCTCGACCCTACCAGATAGAGGCGATTCGTACAGTCCTCGAGGGTGTGGATAAGGCAAAGAGAAAGTTTCTGCTCGTCATGGCGACTGGAACTGGGAAAACTAGGACCTGTGTCGCGATGATCGATGTCCTGATGAGAGCCAATAGGATACAGCGGGTCCTTTTTCTCGTGGATCGAATAGCCCTCCGAAATCAAGCTCTGGACGCTTTCAAGGAGTACCTCCCAAATGCTCCTATCTGGCCAAAAGAAGGCGAAAAAGAGATCACCACCGATCGCAGAGTTTACGCGACAACCTATCAGACAATGCTCAGTATCATCGAAAATACCGAGTGTCCGCTCAGTCCGCATTTTTTTGACATCATCGTCGCAGACGAGAGTCACAGGTCCATCTACAATGTATACCGAAATATACTCGACTATTTCGATGCTATCCAGGTAGGTCTCACCGCGACACCCACGGATTCACTTGAACATAACACTTTTCATCTCTTCAATTGTGACAGCGAGATGCCTGACTTTGCCTATTCCTACGAAGAAGCTATCAACAACAATCCTCCCTACCTCTCTGATTTTGAGGTACTACGAATCAAATCAAAGTTTCAAAAAGAAGGTATCCGCCACGGCACGATACCAGTCGAGGAGCAAAAGAAACTCCTCGCAGACGGCAAAGAGCCCACAGAAATCGACTATGAAGGAACTGATCTCGAGAAAAAAGTGACCAACAAAGGCACTAATGCCCTTATCGTCCAGGAGTTTATGGAAGAATGTATCAAGGATAGCACAGGTACACTCCCAGGAAAAACCATCTTTTTCGCGATGACACAAAAACACGCTCGTCGACTCGAAGAAGTCTTCAATGATCTCTATCCAGAACACAAAGGGCAACTGGCTAAAGTCATCGTCTCAGACGACTCTCGTGTTCACGGCAAATGAGGACTTCTGGACCAATTCACGAATAATGACATGCCACGAATAGCCATCAGTGTAGATATGCTCGATACTGGGATCGATGTCCGCGAGATCACTAACCTCGTTTTTGCAAAGCCTGTCTTTTCGTATACCAAGTTTTGGCAGATGATCGGGAGAGGTACGCGTCTTCTCGATCCTATTAAGAAAAAGCCCTGGTGTAGCGAAAAGGACAAGTTTCTCGTCATCGATTGTTGGGACAATTTTGAATACTTCCAGATGAATCCAAAGGGTAAAGAAGAAAAGCCCACCAAGCCAATGCCCGTCAGACTCTTCGAAGCACGACTCCAGAAACTCAACCTTGTAGAAACCTCCGATGCTGAGCTCTACAAAAAGACGCTTGCCGACATCCAACGCGATATAACGAAACTCCCAGGAAATAATGTGGTCATCCTCGAAGCCAAAAGCAAGATCGAGAAGCTTGATGATAATTTCTGGAGAAAACTCTGAGATGAGGAAAAGGAATACCTCCGTAGAGAAATTGGTCCCCTGATGCGAACTCGTACAGGAGAGGATTTTGATGCCATGAGTTTTGAGATCAATGTGACCAATTACGCCATCGCAAAGCTCCAAGAAGGCGAACTTCAATGAGATAAGTATGACAAAAAAATGGAGATGCTTGTCGATGTCATCAAAGAAAAAGTCTCAGATCTACCACTCTCCGTTAATATCGTCGCAAAAGAAAAAGACCTCGTGGAAGCCATCCTGAATAATGGTTATGTCGAAAAATCCGATGATGCTGGTCTCGATGTGCTCATCCAGAAGATAGCACCGCTGATGCGGTTCCGTGAAGAAGGCATCAAGCCGACTCAGGACTCGCTTGATCTCCGAGATGTCATCATCGAAAAGGAATACATCGAGTTCGGTCCGCACAATGAACGACTCACGATCCAGAAGTATCGAGAAAAAGTAGAAGCCCTTGTGAAAAAACTTGCCCAAGATAACGAGATCCTCCAACGAGTGAAGCAAGGTTGAAAACTCGATCGTGACGATCTCGAAGAGCTCGCGACGACACTCATGCAGTATGAGCCGTATCCGACGGAAAAGAATCTTCAAAAAGCGTATGATGCCAGACAGGTCCACTTTATCGACCTCATCAAGCATATCATGGGTATGGGTGACCTCATCACTTTCCCCGAGAAAGTTTCCGTCGCATTTTCGGAGTTTATCGCCACACACAACGCCCTCACCGCCCAGCAAATCCGATTCATTCAGACACTCCAGACTTTTATTATCCAAAACGGAAAACTCGAAAAACAAGATCTCATAAAAGAACCATTCACACTGATACACAGGCTCGGTATTCGTGGTCTTTTCACGCCTCGAGAGCAGACAGAGATTTTGACCTTCACTTCTAACCTCCTGACTCATGCTTAATGCTCGACTCAAATCCGATATTCAGAGGCTATGGGACAAATTCTGGAGCGGTGGTATCAGTAATCCACTCACAGCCATAGAGCAGATCTCGTATCTGCTCTTTATGAAGAGAATGGACGAGCTGGACCTCAAAGAAACAAACGATGCGGAATGGGCAGGTAAATCCTACACTTCCATTTTTTCTGGGGATAAAGCAACGCTTCGTTGGAGCTATTTCAAACAATTGGAAGGCGGAGAGATGCTCACACATATCCAGATGAAGGTATTCCCATTTTTGAAAACGCTTGGATCCACCGAAAGCCCCTTTGCCAAACATATGGGCAATGCCGTCTTTATGGTCTCAAAGCCCTCCCTTCTCGTAGAAGCCGTGAGTATCATCGATAATCTCTTCGAAGAAATTGCCAAGCAACAAACCGAAGGTCAAGGATTTCAGGATACACAAGGCGATGTCTACGAATACCTCCTCTCAGAGCTCAAAAGTGCTGGTAAGCTCTGACAATTTCGCACGCCTCGCCATATCATCCAGATGATCTGCGAACTCGTGGATCCAAAGCTCGGTGATACGATCTGTGACCCCGCCTGTGGGACCGCTGGTTTTCTCCTCGGAGCGTACCAACACATCATCACGCATCACACCAGCGAAAAACACCGACAAATCGATGAAAATGGACTCGTAAGAGGCTCTATGGGAGACAAGCTCACCGACGACCGACAATGGAAGCATCTCAAAGAGAAATCATTTTACTGATACGATATCGACGAGACAATGGTCCGTATCGGACTGATGAACCTGATGATGCACGGCATCTCCCACCCAAACATACAGCAAAAAGACACGCTTTCAAAGAAATACGAAGAACACAGCAC
>JAYSSG010000065.1:0-2510 GCA_043720655.1 Candidatus Altimarinota bacterium | reverse complement strand
AAATTCATATTGATGAATATGGTCTTGATGATATAGACAGACAACTCATTCGACTCCTCGGAGAAAATAATGGAAATGCTATGGGTATCAATACTCTTGCAGCTATGATAGGGGAGGAGTCCGCAACTATTGAGGATGTTATTGAGCCATTTCTCATCAAAATCGGTCTTCTAGAAAGGACTCCAAGAGGGAGAGTCATCTCTATGAAGTGAAGAAAGTATCTCCTCGATTTGTAATAAATCAGTAAAATATACAAGAAAACAACAATATTTAGAGAACCAAATAAAAAATAGTCTATACTAAAAAAATTTATCTTTGTCACAAAATATGATAAGATAAGAGTATGGAAGCACAAAAAGATTCTCTAAAAAACAACAATGAATACCATTCATTGTGATTAGTGTGATCTACTTGTGCATTTGTTGATCTTGTATCACTTTCGCTTGAGAGTTGCTGTACTCCTGAAGAACAACAAAAATTACAGGAACAAATGATAGCGTACAAAGAAATGTTAGCACAAAAAGAATCAAAACGAGCATCAGAAAAAAGAAGAGCGAGAGAAGACGTAGTTAGAGCAAGAGAAGTGCAAGAAAGAATCCCTCCTGTACCTCAGTTGGTAACCACCTACTGACATTCACTTTCTGGTATTCTGTGAGCGCATAATCACTTTTAATAGGGCAGGGCATTGTTTTGAAATCAGGATACTTTCTCAAAAAAGCGTTAACCACTTTTTCGTTTTCTCATCGTGAGAGAGAGCAAGTAGAATAGATAATTTTTCCAGTAGGGGAGAGGAGCTTTCCAGCTGCTTCAAGCATTTTTAATTGAATCTGAGCTTTTGATTGACTCTTTTCTCCAGAGTACCATTTGTACGTTCGTTCATCAGAGAGATTGATACGCCCATCAGAGCTACACGGCGCATCCAGAAGAATGCGGTCATATTTTTCTGTTGAAGTTTTGGTAAAATCAATAGCATCCATTTTTACCACTTCCACACATTCCTCAGCTCCCTGAAGTTTCAAAGTGTGAAGGAGTTTCTCATGGCGCACGCCAAATTTCTCCAGTGCAGTAATCTGACATTTTCCTCAAAGCATGCTCGCTATTTGTGTTGTTTTTGATCCTGGAGCGGCTGCCATATCAAGGATTTTCTGTCCTGGCTGGAGATCAAGGCACAAAGCTGGCATCATACTCGCAAAACTCTGTACATAGATTTTTCATTCTTTATACACATCAAGGCCTCGAAGAGTGTATTCTTGGTCAATTGGAAGAGAAAAAGCATCCTCAGAATGCTCCCACACCTCATAGAGAAGTGACGCATTTTTGAGAGCTTCAACAACCTCTTCCGTAGAAGATTTGAGGTGATTGACTCGAAATGAGATGATTGATCGAGATTGTGACCAGCCTGTGGTAATCTTTGATTGAATTTCAGCAGGGAATTGCTCAAGAAGTGAGAGGAGATTGGTAGGAATTTGCATAGAAGGGCAGTATAGGGGAAAAATGGAATAATCTAGTTATACATGAAATTTCTTATGTACGTCTCGTAGTTGTTTATTAGTTACGTGGGTGTAGACTTGAGTTGTTGCAATGTTCTTATGTCCGAGAAGTTCTTGGATTGATCTCAAATCTGCTCCATTTCAAAGGAGAGTGGTAGCAAAAGAATGCCGAAGAGTATGGGCTGATACAGGCTTTACGATGCCAGCTTTTCGAGCCCTGTCACCAATCATTTTTGTCGTCAAGAAACGATCAAATCGCATTTTTTCTGGTTCAAATTCTACATTTTGTACTTTGTATTTTGTACTTTGTATTTTATAAGATCCATGCTTCAAAAATAAAGCAGGGAAGTGGTCTTCCCTTTTTGTAAGATACTCACGAATAGCCTCACAAGCCCATTCTGTCAAATAAACAACCCGTACTTTTTTTCCTTTACCTATAATAGCAAACTCGAGAGTATCAAGGTTGACGTGCTTTATATCAAGAGCTGTAAGTTCTGAGACACGTAACCCAGTACTATAAATCGTAAAAATAATAGCTCGATCACGGAGGTCAGAAATATCTTCAATACCAATGTTACTTACCAGTGTTTGAAGTTCTTCTGCTGTGAGATACTCCACCTTTCGTTCACGGTTTTTTTGAAGCTCTATATCTGATGATTCGAGCCCCGTTAGGATATGACTTTTTTTACAAAATTGCAAAAAAGCTCGCAAAGAAATCATATAAGCATTCACGGTCGTGATACTTATAGTTCATTGAGCCAATGATAACCGAAAATGGTCACAAATATGCTGGTCAATATGTTCGGTTGAAATCCAATCTACTTTTTGTAATTTTTCTCTGATCCCGTCATTCTCGGACTTGATCCGAGAATCCATCCCTGTAAAAGAGGGCTCTATTTTTTTCTTAGGCTGTATTGATACCTGAGACGCAAAAAAACTCGTCAAATCGAAACCTTTTGAAACGATTCAATGAATTTCAGGATGCACAAAAGCAATAAAGGCCCACATATGACGACCATA
>JAYSSG010000064.1:0-5652 GCA_043720655.1 Candidatus Altimarinota bacterium | reverse complement strand
CGAGAGATATAAGCCCCAGGGTAAGCCAATTAAGTGGTGCTGTGATGAGTTTCAAAAAATAACCAACGGTGGCGTTAACAAGCCCCAACACAACTGCAAATATCAGTGCAGTCACAAATCCGTCCACTACTACTCCTGGTACCAAATATGCAGAAGCAAAAACTGCCACTGCGGAGAGGAGAAGGGAAATAATAAATCCCATAGTATAAAAGGGTTAGGAAATAGAGGAAATGACAGTATAGCACAACATTTCATTTTACAAGGAATATTTATCAAAGAAAAAGATACAATAATACTTTGTTTTTATAAAAATACTATAGAATAGAAATATCTCTTTTTTCTATGAAGAAAATCCTTGCTCTCGTGTCACTTATCTTCCTCGTTTCTTGTACTCGCAATTGAGCAAATCTGAGAGATTTTTCAGCTATAATTCCTGATTGTCAGAGCGCAGCATGGTTACTTCAAGAGCAGTCAGAGGAAAGTGCGGAAGAAATGGGAGAAAACGTATGGATTATTGATAGGGAGATTTTTTATAGTCCAAAACTAAAAACCTGTATAGGAAAATACATTATCAGCCGAAAAGAGGGTACCAAAAACGACGCATCTCTTTTTGTGATACAAAATATGGGAAAGAGAGAGTACATTTATCTGAAAAAATATACTGAGAAAGATGCTAAAAATGAGTACGCATGACAAAAATCGTATCAAGCGCAGATTGCCTCATTACGGTAAATAAAAGTCCTATTTTCAGTTGCGAAATATCCGATTATGCATATTCTAGTCGGAGCCAAAAAGAAATGTGCCGCGATGGTGAAATGGTAGACACGATGGACTCAAAATCCATTGCCTTTGCGGGTGTGAGAGTTCGAGTCTCTCTCGCGGCACCAGAAAATGAAAAAGTCTTTGTTCCCTATCGCTTAATCCTCGCTCCATGCATATCGAACTCCCTTCAGACAGACTTTTTGAAGCTATCAAAACTGTCTCTCATGCTGTCGTCAATTCCCCTACCACTCCGATTCTCGAGAACGTCCTTCTCAAAGTAACAAATGAAAAAATGGTCGTGATTGCCAATAATCTCGAGATGGCTATTGAATACACTATCACCGACGATTTGAAGGTAATAGAACCTGGTGATATCACAGTCTCTCATCGGTTTATTGCCTCGTATTTGAACCTGCTCGAACCAACACAGCTCACTATCAAAACTGACACAGGAAATACACTCCAATTTATTGCTCATAAGAATAAAACTCGCCACAAAGGACTCAGTGCGGAAGAATTTCCGATGATTCCCCTCGTACGTCAGGATACCCGATGTGGTCTCTCTTCTAATATTATGAAACGAGCATTTAGTAAGACTCTCTTTTCGTGTGCAAGTGGCAATATTCGTCCTACGCTTGCTGGAGTCTGCATTCAGGTTTATCCTGAATATATCACATTTGCTTCGACAGATAGCTTTCGTCTCTCTGAATATCGCTACACCACCTCTACTTCCGTTGATAAAAAGATCTCTATCATTCTCCCAACTCGAAGTGCAAATGAAATAGCAAAAACACTCCCAGATGACACACATATCGATATTTTCTTTGCTGACAATCAAATTCTCGTGGTATATGAGAATATCAAGATCTATTCTCGGCTCCTCAATGGACATTTCCCAGACTATGCAAATTTCTTTCCAAAGAACACCAGCATCCACGCTCTCGTAGACCGAGACAAGCTTATTCGAGGACTCAGACAAGTGAGTCTCATCGCTCGGGAAAATAACTTTAATGTCAAAATGACACTCGATAAATCATGAATGATACAGCTCGAGAGTGGAGATACAGAAATCGGAAATAGTGAAATAGAAATCATCGCAGAAGTCCAAGGATCTGAGCAAGTTGGTCTCAATGCGAATTATTTTATTGAAGCCCTTCAAGTGATTCCACAAGAAGAAGTCCGTATCGGATTTGAAACGAGTCTCTCCCCTATTCTTATTCATGGAGCCAATCATAATACTGAGGAAGAGGAATTCAGACATATTATCATGCCTCTCAAGATATAATATCCACTTCCGTGCAGATATCCCTTTATCATTTCAAAAATCATACAGAAAAGAGCTTTACTGTATGAGATGGTATTCAGATGCTCATTGGTGAAAATGGCGCTGGTAAATCGACTTTTTGTGAGGCGATGATGATAGCACTCAATGCTGAAAATCCTCACCACACGAATTGGTCAGAAAAGACCACCTTTGGGATGACGGACTGGTCTATTCGACTTCAAAACAATGAAGAATATCATTCTGTCGTGTATGATGGAGTAACAAAAAGTCCGAAATGGTACTATCGAGATCAGAGTACCTCACGTCCAAAATACAGTGCATCCCTTCCCTCTTGTGCCCTTTGGATTCAAAGTGACCATCTCCGTGTCATATCCGGAGAGCCTGGCGAGAGAAGAGCATTCCTCGATGATATGCTCGCCTCGGCTAATATGCATTATGGAAATATTCTGAAGAACTATCGCACAGCTATTTCTCAAAGAAATAAAGTCATTCAAGATATTCAAGAAGGTATTTTACACCGAAGAGACCTTGTATCCTGGAATACTCTTCTGGCTCAGAGTGCTGTACCACTCATTCTCCAGAGACGGAAAATGTTTGCCTGGATAGCAAATCTTCCCGATGAATCACTCCATCTTCCTGGTCCAACACGAGTAGTATTAATTGAAAGACATCCACTGGACGAAGTAACTGTGGATTCTTTTTTAAACCTTCTCAGAGAATACGAAGATAGAGACGTCATTGTCGGAAAAACAACTGTCGGTCCACAACTCGATGATATCGAATTTAGCGTCTGCATACAAGAGGAATGGAAACCAGCACGATATACCCTTTCGCGATGAGAAAATAAAACACTGCTTCTTTCATTTATCAAAAAAGTAGGAATGTATATCCAGAGTATCTCTGGGAAAATACCCTTTTTCCTCCTCGACGATGTCCTCTCAGAACTCGATGAAGCTCATATTACAGCCCTTCTCAATATTTTCGCCGAGACGAATACGCTCATCACCACTCAACCAAATCATACCGGTCTTGCCACACAGTGACTGGCGAGAATTGAGTGGTAATATCATATTGCTTCTTCCCACAAAATCGATACAATTTCTCTGTCTTCCCCACTGGTGCATCTGACGGTTTTTTTTCCTTATAACTATTTTCTAATTGAGGAGCCGCTTGATTGCTTTACAGCGAGAAGGCACAGCACTTCGAGGATAGGAGGCATTCCCTCTTATTCATTTGATCTCATTGGAAAATTTCCGATTATAACCCTGGGGAAGATTTTCATACAATACAGAGTACAAAATACAAAGTACAAAAATAGTTGTATATTTCATCTAAAAATCCTTCATCTTGTCTTTTGTATTATGCCTTTTGTATTTTAAATTTTTATGTCCAGAAAGTCCTCCATCGACGCTCGTAAAATACAAATTCTCTGACTTATTGTCCGTGAATATATTCGTAGTGGTGATTCGACAGGAAGTAAATCGCTCGTTCGTGAAGAACAAATGCCTATCTCAGCAGCAACAGTACGAAATGACATGAAACAGCTCGAAGAAATGGGGCTTATTTATCAGCCGTATAATTCTGCCTGACGTCTCCCAACCACACGAGGTATACGAATGTATGTGGATTATCTCATCGATAGAGCACCCCAGAAATACATCTGACCAATGATAGAAACGAAGAATGATTTTTTTGAATTCCACGATGATAGGCTCTATGATATGATCTCTGATTTTTCAAATGCGACTGGCGACCTCGCGTTTATCAGCTCACCAGAAGCAGGAATGTACTGCATTTCATGAATATCTCACTTTCTTCGCAAACATAGTGAAACGCTCGGAGATCAAATATTTGCGGTACTTGATGTACTCGAAAATCGGACTCTTTTCTCTCGTACTCTTGCGAATCTCGCTCAACCAAACCGAATCACTATTTGTATTGGTGAAGAAAATATCTTACCAGAATTGGAATCTTGCAGTCTCATGGTCGCAGATACGACGCTTGGAGGACATCGATGTCATCTCGGCCTCCTCGGCTCAAAGCGAACAGATTATGCCTTCAATCTCTCTGCTCTAAAAGCACTTTATTAGATTTTTTCATATTGCCATTTAAGAAGTTTTTCTATACTGGTGGCATTCTTATCCTTTTTCTATGACTGAACAAACCCTACTCTACACAGAAACTATTGCTTGCCTCCGTGAATCTTCTTCCCTTCTCAAAAAAGAACAAAAAAAAGAAACTCCTCAACACTCTATTGTCGCAACTCACGGACCAACTCTGGTAGCTGCCGTCAAAGAAGATCCAGCAATACTCGATAAAATAGGTATCTATCGAGTCAATTGTTCTCACCTCGGAAAAGAAGGTGATAAAGAGGCACTTGCTGTGTATCTTCGAGAGATTTATCCATACTGCCAAATACTTATCGATCTCCAGTGACCCAAACCTCGTATCAATGAGCTCGTTCCTGAACTTCGGGATAAAATCGTTGTCACTCTTGGAAAGAAATTTCAGATTTCTTATGCAAGTGAACTGGATGAGGATCATCTCTGCACAGAGGATCATCTCAAAGTGTGTTTTCCTGAAATAGCACAGGTAATGGAAATAGGTGACTTCGCTGTTTTTGATGATGGAAAAATGACCGCTACAGTATGCGAAATACACGAGACATACAAGGTCATCGAATGCACTGAAATCGGTGGAGGAAAAGAATCATACACTCTCAAAGGGAAAAAAGGAATTTGTGTTCGCAACAAACCCCTTGGAATTGACTGCATCACGGAGCACGATCATAAGAGCCTTCATTTTGCATGGGACATTGTCGGTTTTGATTTTGTAGACAATATCATGGTATCCTATTTTTTGAATCCAAAGCATATTGAAGATTTCGTTCATATCGTCCGTGATGAATATGGGTATACTGGAAATCTTGGAGCAAAATTTGAAACACCTTTTGCTGTGAACAATGTGGATACCATACTTGCTACCGGTAATATCAGTCTTGCTATGTTTGGTCGTGGCGATTTACGTGTTGAGATGGACATCAGAGCGATACAAAATATGCATAATATTCAGGTTTATTTCTTTGAAGCATGTAGGAAATACAATGTAGAATCTATCTGTGCAACAGGATTTCTAGAAAGTATGATGACTCCTGAAGGATGTCTACAGCCAAGCGAAATCGGTGATATGCAGATTTCAATGCGTACAGGAGCTGATCATCTCATGCTCTCTGCTGAATCGTCCTACGGACCTCAAGCAAGAAAATGTATTGAAACAGAATTTGAATACCAAAAAGATACCTACCAAAAACTTCTTGCAGGCGAAGTATTTCCTCGAGAAAAACCAACACAGACACTGAGTGAACTTCTCTATATTTCATAAATGTTTGATTCTCATAGAATACAATACATCAATGAATCACTATACCAATGAGGAAATGTACTCTATTGGTCAGAATGATCGCTTCGGACACAGTGGAACTTTGCTCTCAATTATGCGAGCGATTTTTCACATATAAAATGAGTAGGACTTTTACCACTTATCACTATCGATAATACGTATCAGCATGACAATCTTCGCCAACTCACGTTTTTGGTGCAATCCAT